>CAZPWU010000051.1:0-9153 GCA_964590325.1 uncultured Anaerolineaceae bacterium
GCAAGCTGCACATCATCGCTCATTACGTCCAGACTCTACTTGGTCCGCAGTTCACCACTCTCCCGATCGGCAGAGTGGGCGATGACGATGCAGGCAGCAAGCTAATAGACGAGATGAAAACCTGCGGGATGGACACGCGTTTTGTGAAGGTGTGCCCAGACGCCAAGACCCTGATGTCCATCTGCCTGATCTACCCGGACGGTACAGGCGGCAACCTGACCATGGACGACTCAGCCTGCAGCCGGGTGGACGCCCAGGTCGTCAGCGAGGCCGAAGCGGAGTTTGCCCGTTTCGCCTGGAGGGGCGTGGCCCTGGCTGCACCGGAGGTCTCGCTGGCGGCGCGGCAAAAGCTGCTTCAGCTTGGCACCCAACACCATTTCTTCCGGGCAGCGGCTTTCACTACCTCAGAAATACATCCGGCTATTGAAATGGGCCTGCTGGGGATGACCGACCTACTGGGGATCAACCTGGACGAGGCCACCGCATTGGCGAGCAGAACCGCTGAGGGGGCCATGCCGGAAGCAGTTATCAAAGCGGCAGTCGGCAGGCTGCGTGAGCTGAACCCAGGTATACAAGTCTCAATCACCGCCGGCAAGCAGGGGAGCTGGGCGTGGGATGGGAAGTCACTGGCGTACCTCCCCGCCCTGCCAGTGGAGGTCGCCAGCACAGCCGGGGCCGGCGATGCCCACCTGGCGGGGCTCATCGCGGGTCTAGCAGCCGGGCTGGAGATGCACCAAGCTCACGAGCTGGCAACATTGGTGGCGGCGCTCTCGGTGACTTCACCGCACACGATCAACCCCGGCGTAAACTGGGAAGCTCTGAGGGAACTGGCGAATCGAGCAGGGATGGAGCTATCGGTTGGCTTTGGAGAAAGGCCATGAGGATGACTGATCGGCGGGTACCCTTCACGTCAGCCGGGAGGCCTCTTCGTTTTCGAAGACGGCAGGCGGTTGGTGCGACAACGCGGGACCCCTCCATAACCCCGAGCAGGCCCGCCAGCGAAACCTGGGGCATGCGCCGGTGCTCATCGAGCCGATAGAAGGCAAAATCTAATTGAAGACGGCGAGAGCGGATCTAAAACCGGGATTGCTTCGGCACAGGACGCCTCGCAAAGACGCTAAAGTCACGACATAGATAAATTGCGACTTTTGAGGGGGACTTAGCGTATATAATATGTGCCTGTGATATCTGCTCAGAGGATACCTACCCAAATAAGGACCGTTCAAAACACCCCGATGCCCAAGATGGTCGAGGAGCTCCTGCATCAGTTCCTGGACCTGTGGTGGGGGTGTGATACCAGCGTTCCGCTACTAGGCCCTACCTACACCCCGCGCCAGAAACTAGCCGCCGAAAAGCGCCTTGGGCGCGAGATAGATACCCTGGCCAATAAGCTAGAAAGCCTGCCCCGGACGAACTCAAACCGCCAGGCCGTTCAGGAGCGGATCATCGCCAGCGCCGGAGAAATCGCCAAAACCACCTTTGGGCTGGAGGACCGCCACCTCGAGGCGATTCGCGGCTACGGCTTTCTGGACATGGGAACCGCTTTTGCGCAGATGGCGAGGCTTTTCGACCCGGCGGTCGACTTCGAGTCCATTTACCAGGCCAGCCGCAACGTCTGGTCGATGAACATCATGCAGCTATTCATGGGTTTACCCATGCAGTTAACACCGTCCATCTTCGCCTACAGCATGCTCTACCCCTACACCGACAATTACCTGGACGACCCGGCGATCCCCGAGGAGACCAAGCTGGCCTTCAACCAGCGTTTCAGGAGCCGTCTGGAGGGGGAGACCGTCACCCCGGTCAATGCATACGAGGAGAAGATCTACAATCTGGTCGGAATGGTTGAAGGCCAGTTCGAGCGCACGCTTTACCCCCAGGTCTACGAGAGCCTGCTGGCGATCCACCGGGCACAGTGGAGCAGCCTCAGCCTGATACGGCGGGATGCCTCGCCCTACGAGGTGGATGTTCTCGCATTGAGCTTCGAAAAAGGGGGCAGCTCCGTCCTGGCAGACGGCTACCTGATCTCCGGAACGCTCACACCGGAACAGCGCGAGCTGATGTTCCATTACGGGGCGTTCACCCAGCTCATGGATGACCTGGAAGACGTCCAGCAGGACCGCCAGAACGGCATCCTGACCGTTTTCTCCCAGACGGCCGGACGTTGGCCGCTGGACGCAGTCACTAACCGCACGTTCCACTTCGGGGCCGGTTTATTAGAGCGCTTGAACGCCATCGAGGGGGACAACCTGGCGCCGCTAAAAGACACCTTCAACCGCGCCATCATGCCTCTGTTGATCATCTCGGTGGGCAGCCTGGGGCGGTTCTACACGCGAGACTACCGGCGGGGTCTCGAGGTGCATTTGCCCTTCCGCTATTCCTTCCTGGAGGAACAACGTAAAAAACTCAACCGCCGGAAGCTGTCTCTGGTGAAGATGTCGGAATTGTTATTGGAATCAATCCCTGCTGTGGTGCACTAAATAAATCCCTGCCAAGACGGCCATGCCTCCCAGCCACTGCGAAGCCTGCAACATCTCACCCAACAGCGGGATCGCCAGCAGGGCCGTCAAAACCGGCTGACAGATCATGGTCGGGGAGACGACCGAGGCGGGTAAATGTCCCAGGGCGTAGCCGACCGCCAGGTAACCGGTGATCTGCGGGAGCAAGGCGGCAGCTAAAAAGAACAGGTAGGTGCGCGGCGGGTAGCCGGTCAGGGGCAGGTTGAGGACCAGACACATCGCCAGCAGGACCAAGGTGCTGCACAGGCCGGCTATCCAGATATAAGAGAGCGTGTCCAGGTGCTGTCGTCCGCGCTGGGTGGCGATGTAATACCCGGCGTAGAAAATACCCGAGCTCAAAGCCAGCAGGTCCCCCCACCCGAAGACCGGGTGGCGCAGGAAATCAGCACCCAAGACAGTGGTCGCGCCGAGCATGGTCAAAGCCAGCCCCACCCAGAACAGCCCCCGCAAGCGCTCGCGGAAGTAAATCCAGGCGAACAGGGCCACCCAGAGGGGAGCGGTGTTGCCCAAAAGGGTGGAGTTGGCGGCTGTCGTATAGCTAAGAGAGGTGTTCCACAGAGCGTGGTCTATCCCCGAAAATACCCCACCCAAGGCTGGGAAGATGAGGATCTCTTTACGCAGAAATCCCGGTCGAAGCACAGTCCCCGGCATGACTGCAGTCCCTGCCAGCGAGATCCGCTCAGCCTGGCGCTGGCGTGAGGAATAACGACGCCATATTAAAGCCGGTGTCAGGATCAGGACAGCCAGCCCGATCCGGTAAAAGCCCATCACCGGTCCAGGGGCAGCGGCCCAACGCACGAACAGCGCCGAAAAGCTGAGCGACAGGATTCCCACTCCGAGGGCCAGGTAAGGAAGAAAGTTTTTCTTCAATAGCTACCTCATCGCCTTCCTTAAGGCCTCCCCAACCGCGTTGAACACCAGCACGGTCAGGAAAATCGCCGCACCCGGGAAGGTCGAGATCCACCAGTAATCCAGGATATATTTGCGTCCCAGGCTGACCATCGACCCCCATTCGGGGGTGGGCGGCTGCGCCCCCATGCCGATGAAGCTCAGGCTGGAGGTGGTCACCAGCGCCGGCCCCACGTCGGAGGTGAGCTGAACGATGAAGGGGACCATGATGTTCGGGAGAATGTGGTTGAACAGGATACGCAGGTCGCCTGCCCCCAGGCTACGCAGCGCCAGGATGTAGTCGCGCTCTTTGATAGAGAGCACCTGCCCGCGCACCAGGCGGGCGTACGGCGGCCACCACACCGCGGAAATGGCGATCATGGCGTTGGTCAGGTTCGGGCCAAGGGCAGCGGCGATCGCCAGCGCCAGCACCAGCCCCGGGAAGGCGATCAGGATGTCGCTCAGGCGCATGAAGACCTCGTCCACCAGGCCCCCGTAATAGCCGGAGACCAGGCCGACGCTCACTCCAACCACGGTCGCACTGAGCAGGATCACCGCCGCTGACTGCAGGGCCAGGCGCGTGCCGGCGATCACCCGGCTGGCGACATCCCGGCCCAGGTTGTCCGTCCCCATCCAGAAGACCGAGCCGGGGGGCCGGAACCTAACGTCCGTGTCCACCGCCAGCGGGTCGTGCGGGGCGATGCGGCTGCCGCCTATGGCGACTCCCACCAGCAGCAGGGCCAGGGCCAGGACTAACCAGTTTCCAGGCGGGCGAAGGAACCGTTTCCCGAATAACATCATCTCAGCCCATGATTATCTATGTAAAATCCACCGCCGAGCACGTGGAGGGGACAGAGTTTTCCTACAATTAAAAACCGCACAAAAGATCGAGATTGCTTCGGCACAGGACGCCTCGCAATGACACCCAACTCTTCGCGATGAACGCTCGCAACAACACCTGACCTTCAATTTTCTCCATTCCGAATGGCTGGGGATAGGTAAGGGGTGTCATGTGAACTGGATACGCGGGTCGAGCCACCGGTAGGTGATATCCACCAACAGGTTGACGACAGTGCACAGCACTGCGATCACCAGTGTGATGCTGACGACCGAGGCATAATCCGAAGCCAGGATGACGCGCGTGGCATACCAACCCAGCCCGGGCCAGTCGAAAATCGCCTCGACCACGAACGCCCCCGCCAGCAGGGCGTTGAAGATGTTGCCGATCAGCGTCACCACCGGCAGCAGGGCGTTGCGCAGCACGTGCCGCCACAGCACCGCCCTCCCCGGCACACCCTTGGCATGCGCCGTGCGCACATAGTCCTGCCCCAATACATCCAGTGTGCTGGCGCGGGTCATGCGCGCCACACCCCCGATCGCTGGCAAGCTCAGTGTGACCGCCGGCAGGATGAGGTGCAGCAGGCTGTTGCCGAAGCGCAGCAAGTCCCCGCTCAGCAGGCTGTCCAGCAGGAAAAAGCCGGTGATGCGCTGCGGCGGCCCCAGCACCAGGTCAATGCGGCTGTCCAGCGGCAGGATATTCAATTGGCGGTAAAACAGAAGCTGAAAGACCAGCCCCAGCCAGAAGAGCGGCAGAGCCAGCCCAGCAGCAGCGATGAACTGCACGATACGATCCACCCAGCCCCCTGGATGAACCATCGCCCACACCCCCAGTGGGATGCCGATGAGGCCCGCCAGCAGCAGCGAGGCCAGCGCCAGCTCTATTGTGGCTGGCAGGTAATCGCCCAGGTCGCTGAGGATCGGCCGTCCCGACCAGATCGAGACCCCCAGGTCGCCGCGCAGCAGCCGGCTCAGATAGCGGATATACTGCTGGGGTAAGGGTTGGTCCAGGCCAAACTGGTGCCGCCAGTAAGCGATCGAATCGGGGGTGGCTTTGGGTCCCAGGCGCAGGGCTACCGGGTCGCTGGGGACCACGTTGGCGATGAAAAAGACCAGGACCGTGACCCCCAGCCAGACCAGCAGCATGCTGAACAGGCGCCGGGTGAGGAAGTTCGCCATGTAAGAATGCCAAAAACAGGACTATGCGGGATTTCACCCCGCATAGTCTTGTTTTGGTTTTTTTTATTTCGTCAGTGACATCTGCGACAGGGGCACGTAGTTGCCGCCCATCGAGAAGTAGTACTTATACCCCTGGACGACGTCGCGCATCGTCACCAGGTCCACTCCCTGCCCGATCCAGATCCCACCGGCATCGTTGGCGATGGTGTCATATAGATTCTGGAACAGGGACTGACGCTGCCCCGGGTCGGTGGTATTGGTGATCTTGTTGAACAGGTCGTTGAGGGCGGAATCATCGATGTAAACGGCACTGCATTTGCCGCCGCCCAGGCGGGGTACCGGGTAGACCTGGGCGATCACCTCCCAGGCGCTGGGGTAGTCACCGCCCACGCCCATGGTCGAGATCTGCCCGATGTTCGGGGCTGTCCCGGCGGTGCAGTCGTTGAACCAGGCCGTCGACCAGGTGCCCTGGTCGGTCTCCTGGATATTGAGCTTGACGCCGATCTTGGCCAGGTCGGCCTGCCAGAACTCCGCTACGGCCGAGTCGTTCGGCCAGAAGTGCATCACGTTGATGGTCACCTCCAGGCCGTTCTCGTACCCGGCCTCTTTCAGCAGACTCTTGGCCTGATCCAGGTTGTAGGTATACTGTGTCTTAGCCGGGTAAACATCGGGATAACCCGGGCCGACGGCAGCGTTCATCTTTAGCATGTTGCCGTTGAAGATATCGGAGATGACCTTGTCGGTGTTGAACGAATATTGCAGAGCCTGGCGCACGCGCGCATCGTCCAGCGGCTTGACCGAGCCGTTCATCCCCAGGTAATACTGCATGATGCTGGGGTGCTTCTCGCTCACGAAACCGGTCGCCTTCTGCAGGGCGGCGAAGTCCGTCGACGGCAGGTTCACCACGATGTCGGCATCGCCCTTCTCCAGCATGGAGCGGGCCATGGTCGCCTCGGGCAGCCAGCGGAAAATAGCCTTGGCGATGGGTTTCTGGTTTTTCCACCCACCCCAGTAATTGCTGTAGCGGTCCAGGGTGATCTGGTTGTTGGCGTGGTCGAAGCTCGTCAGCACATAGGGGCCGGAGCCGGCGTCGTGGTCCAGCAGCCAGGCGTGACCCCAGTCGTTATCCTTCTCGTTGGCTTTGGCGACCTTGGGGTTGACGATGTAGTTGCCCCACACGCTGCCCATGGAGTTGAGGAAATCGGAGAAAGGCTGCGAAAGGGTGAACTTGACGGTCAGGTCATCCACCTTGTCCATCTTGGCGATCCAATCGGCGGTGATGCCGTTGGCGCCCAGCTTGAGGGCCTTGATGCGCTCGTAGCTGTAGATGACGGCATCGGCGTTGATTGGCGAGCCGTCGTGGAACTTGGCATTCGACTTGAGCTTGATGGTGTAGACCAGTCCATCGGCGGAGATGCCCCCGTTAGCCGTCGTAGGGATCTCCGCGGCCAGGAGAGTCTCCAGCTTCGGGGAGGTATCGCCGACGAAACGGAACAGCGAATCGTAGACGTGAGGCAGGTAAGCTGCCCCGCCGAAGGCCCAGTTTTCGGCCGGGTCCGCCGGGCCGGGCTGGTCTGAGGCGACGATGACGATCGGCCGGGCCGGAGCAGCCGGCGCGCAGGCCGCGATCAGGACAGCCAGAAGGACGAAAAGTGAAAACAGGCTAAAAACTCGCTTCATAGAATTCTCCTCTCTATACATTATAAAGATAATTTGGGTTAGTTAAAGGTGCAGGTACGATTATAGTGTTTTTTTACAATCTGACAAGGAAGAGACCCGGCTTGCCGACGAATAGGGTATACTTGCCAACGGTCAACTGATCAAAAACCACGAATTTAAGAGAGAGGCGAAATGACCATCACACCCATCCGTCCAAAATGGAAAGGCATCCTCACCGACCGTGAGCGCTTCAACCGCCAGATGCACTACCAGCCGTTCGACCGCACCTTCAACATGGAGTTCGGCTACTGGGACGAGAACTTCAAGCTCTGGCCGATCTTCTACGAAAACGGGATCACCAGGAACGAGGAAGCCGATAGGTTCTTCAACTTCGACCGCTACGAAACGATCACCGGCAATGTGTGGATCTCCCCTCCCTTTCCCAACACGGTTATCGAAGAGCGCGAGACCACCCGGGTCTTGATGAACGAAGACGGGTTGCTCGCCGAGGTCCCCAGAGACGGGCACGATACCATCCCCCACTACATCAAGGCTACGATCGTCATTCCCGACGACTGGAAAAAAGTCAAAGCTGAGCGCTTCCGGCGCGACGATCCCGCTCGCAAGCTGGATATCGAAGCGCTCAAGAAGATGTACCCGGCTGACCGCGATTACCCGCTAGGGGTGTGGGTGGGCTCGATGATCGGCAAGATCCGCGACACGCTCACCTTCCAGGGCCTGGCTTACGCCATGTACGATTACCCGGAGATGGTCGAAGACATGGTCGAAACCGCCTGCGCCCTGGTCGAAGACACCCTCGACCAGCTCCTGCCGCATTTTGACTTCGACTATGCAGCGGGTTGGGAGGATATCTGCTATAAATCCGGGCCGATCGTCTCACCCAGGTTTTTCAAGAGCGTCATCACACCCCGCTACAAGCGTATCCATGACAAGCTGAAGGCCTATGGTATCGACATCTGGTGGATCGACTGCGACGGCGATGTGCGACCCATCCTGCCCCACATGATGGAAGGCGGGGTCAACTGCCTGTTCCCCTACGAGGTAAACTCCTGCACCCACCCAGCCGAGCTGCTGAAAGAGTACGGCAAAGACCTGCGCATCATGGGCGGCGTGGATAAGCTGGAGCTGGGCAAGGGCCGCGACGCCATCAAGGCTTACCTTGAGACGCTCGGGCCGCTGATCGAACGCGGCGGCTACATCCCCTTCTGCGACCACCGCTGCCCGCCTAACGTCCGCCCGGATGATTACCTGTATTACCTGGACTTAAAAGAAGCTATGTTCGGATTGAAATAAGACTATGGATAACCCTCCAAAAAACTTTGCCCAAATGATGCTGGACATCTTCCAGGGAAAAGACCCCGGAGGCGTGCTGTGGCAGCCGCGGCTGGAGTTCTGGTACGATGTAAATAAAAAGCGCGGCTCCCTGCCGGAGCACCTCAAAGATGCCAGCCTGGTCGACCTGTACGATTACTGCCACGCCTCGATCCGCTATTTCAGCAACCCGCTCCAGGTACGCTATAAAAACGTGCACATCACCCAAAGCTGGGTTGACGAGAAGAGCCTGCGTCTCGCCTGGGAAACCCCGGTCGGTATCCTGACCGAAGCCCTGCACTACGACGAATGGAACCTGTCCCGCTACAACTCCGAATACCTGCTCAAGACCCCCGCTGATTTCAAGGTATACGAATACATCCTCCAGGATGAAGAATGGACCTGGGACCAGGAGGCCTACGAGCGAGACCAACAGCGCGTGGGGGAGCGCGGCGTCCTGCAGTTCTATGCCCGGCGCTCACCGGTCCAGAGTCTATTCATCGAGAACATGGGCTTCGAGGCCACCATCTACATGATGAACGACCAGCCCAAGGTGATCGACCGCTATATTGAGGTGAGGACCCAAGCCGACGAAGCGATGTATGCGACCATCTGCCACGCCCGACCCCCGATATTCAACTTCGGCGAAAATATCGATGCCAACATGGACCCGCCGACCATCTGGCGCGGCCATCTGCTGCCGTATTACCGTAAAAGGACCGATCAGCTCCACGCCGCC
>CAZPWU010000052.1:0-9013 GCA_964590325.1 uncultured Anaerolineaceae bacterium
TGCCATGCGCATCAACGGTTACAACCGCTTGGCCTGCAATGTCCTGGTCAAAGACTTGGGAACGGACCAGATCCTGGTCGAGCCATTGTTGGGTTTACCGGTGTTAAAAGATTTAATCGTTAACATGGAGCCTTTCTACGAGCATTACCGCTCGGTGCTGCCATATTTCATGTGCCCGGACGATCCGGTGCCTGGGGGTAAAGAGCGCCTGCAAACCCCTGAGCAGCGCGACCGCTTTGACGACACCACCAGGTGCATCTTATGTGCTGCCTGCACAGCCTCCTGCCCATCCTTCTGGGCTGACGGCCAATACGTGGGTCCGGCGGCGATCGTCAACGCCCACCGCTTCATCTTCGATTCGCGCGACTGTGGTGCCGAGGAGCGCCTCGAAATCCTCAATCAGCAGTTTGGCGTGTGGCGCTGCCGGACGATTTTCAACTGCACCGAAGCCTGCCCGCGCGAGATCAAGGTCACCAAGGCTATCGCCGAAGTTAAAAATGCCATCACTTCCGGGCGTATTGTATAGGTTTAGTTAAAGCATCGCAGGTGAAATTACCAAAAAAGGGTTTGCGCGGGGGCATACGCCTTCTCGTATCCCTTTTTTTGGTATTCTCCGGTCGTGGAGAGTATTTTCATGAAACGAAGTGATATTGAGGAAGGACTGCGCATGATTGGACTTCGTCAAAGGGATGCTGTCGAAGTCCATAGTTCCTTAAGCAGCCTCGGTTGGGTGGAAGGGGGAGCAGCTACAGTCGTTGACGCGCTAATGGCTGTCGTAGGTATGACTGGCGCCTTGGTCATGTCAGCTTACCCGGTGAGTCCAGCATTGCCTCTCACCGAAGAAGAAAAGGCCAGGGGCATCGTCTGGAAAGTTCGGATTTTTAAAGAGTATTACGATGGACCTACTGGGTTAGGAGCGATTGTTGATGATTTATGCAAGAGGCCTGGGACTGTTTTAGGCACTGGACTTCACCGGGTATGCGCCTGGGGACAGGATGCCGAGCTGCACAGCAAAGGATACAGGCATTTAATTGACATGGATGGCTGGGTGCTCCTCATGGGGGTAGGGATAGACCGCTGCTCCAGCCTGCATCTGGCAGAGGAAACCGTCGGCATCCCTGCCCAAATCCAGGAATGTTGGCGGGTCCCAGACGACATCCGGAGGGATTACCCCGCAGAAGATTGGGGGATAGGGTATGGTGGTACGCCTGAAGATGCCTGGAGTAAGGTCTGGGAAGAAGCAAAGCGTCGCGGGATGGTCAAGACCCAATTAATCGGTCATGCAGAATGCACGCTCTTTAAAGCAAGGTCAGTTCTTGGAATTTATGAGGAATTCCTGCGTAGAGACCCGTTTGGCCTGTTCGGCATTTCCCATTCATCGAAACCCCGATGAGAAAAAATCTTTTATTCCAAAGGACATTTATCCTGTAAAAAACCAGATCGGGTGTTCACATCACGTTTCTTTCTTGATATACTAGAAAATATAGTTCGATTATTGATAAGTTTCGATAACTACAAATAAAAGCGTTAGACAGGGGGAGCAGGTATTTCAGAAGTATTGCCACAGGTGCTAATCCTGCTCGGTTTTGCAATCGTATATATCCTGATCGCCGCCTGGTGGTTGAAGTGGGATGAATAAACAATGAAAGGAGACAGATATGGCTGAAAGTGTATATAAAATCATCGAGCTGGTCGGGACCAGCACCGAATCATGGGAAAAGGCTGCGGCTGCTGCAGTAGAGACAGCCGCTCTAAGCCTGCATGACCTGCGCGTCGCCGAAGTTGTAGAGCTGGATATGCAGCTTGACGAGGGCAAGGTGATAGCCTACCGCGCCAAAGTAAAGGTCTCGTTCAAGTACCACAAGGAGAGCGACTGAGTAAACTACCGTAAACGGGATAGTACAACTGAATAGGGGTCACACCCGAAAAAGTAACGAGCGTGGTATATAAACGCGCTCGTTTTTATTTTTAGGTTTTTTTCCTCTAAACACAGGATGATTATCCATAGGGTTACAGGATTATTATCAGGTGTATTGCCTTTTAAGATATAGGATAATAATACTGGTTCTATCAGAAATTTAATAAAGGTAAAAAGGGTGAAATTCTGATGAGGACGCGTATTTCGGTGGATTCTGTTCGGGGTGAGTTTGTACGCCAGATCGAAACCATCAGCGGTCAAACCTTGCTGGCGTGCAACCAATGTGGTAAGTGCTCCGCCGGTTGCCCGGTAGCCTTCAGTATGGATATCTTACCTAACCAGGTTCTCCGCCTGGCGCAATTGGGTATTGATGATGTACTCGATTCTCAGACCATCTGGACCTGCGCGGCTTGCCTGACTTGTGTCTCTCGTTGCCCGAAAGGGATCGATCTACCCCGCGTCATGGAAGCTATGCGCCAGCTCAAAATGGAGCGCGATGGCAACCAGATCGAAACCACCGATCTGTCACCAGAAATGGTAGCTGAAGTTCCTCAGCTGGCCCTTATCGGTGGTTTCCGCAAATATATGACTTAGTGTTATGAGATAAAATGTCCATTGCATACTTCCCTGGCTGCACGTTGTCTACCAAAGCTGCCGGCTATGACATTTCAGGACGGGCAGTCGCTCAGGCGTTGGGGATGGCTTTCGATGAGCTGGCTGATTGGCAGTGCTGTGGGGCAACGTTTCCCCTTGCTACTGACAATACCATGGCTCTTATCGCTCCAACACGCCTGCTGGTTCAAGCCCAAAAGGCAGGTGGGCATGTTACCACCCTGTGCGCGATTTGTTTCCATGTACTCAGGCGCACCCAACATACCCTGGAACATCAACCGGAGATGCTGGAACGTATCAACTGGTTTACTGAGGAACCATACCAGGGAGGCGCACGCGTCAGCCACTTTCTCGAACTGCTCCGAGAGGAATTTACCTGGGAGGCCTTATCGGGCAGAGTGACCCAACCCCTGAAGGGGTTGAAGGTGGCCCCTTATTATGGCTGTCTTCTGCTTCGCCCACAGGCTGAAATCGGCCTGGATAATCCGGATGAACCGGCGATCCTGCACGACTGCCTCGCGGCTTTGGGCTGCGAGGTAGTTGATTTCCCATACCAGACCGAGTGTTGCGGCTCTTATCTGGCGGTGAGTAAACCTGACCTCCCGGAGAAATTGGCAGGCGATATCTTAACATCGGCGCGGCGTAATGGCGCCAATGCGGTTGTAACTGCCTGCCCGTTGTGCCAGTTCAATCTGGATTACGCGCAGCGGAAGGAGGTACGTCACACATTGGAAGATACCCTCCCGGTGCTTTATTTCACCCAGGTTATGGCTGTAGCTCTAGGTTTGGACCAGGATGTCTGGGGTATGGACAAGCATTATGTAGACCCTCTTTTCCTGTTTAGTGATCTGCGATGAAGCGCATCGCAGTAATCAGTCAACAGTAATCAATAAAGGGCATATCCTATGTACTGGTCACTGATAACTGATAACAGATTACTATGATTCAACGTGCTCTTGTCATCGGCGCCGGAATCGCCGGCATCCAGGCTGCGCTGGACATTGCCAACAGCGGCTACGAGGTGGTGTTGGTTGAGAAAGAACCCTCCATTGGTGGGCATATGGCACAGCTTTCAGAGACCTTCCCGACCCTCGACTGCTCACAGTGCATCATGACACCGCGCACAGTCGAGGTGGGTCACCACGAAAACATCCGCCTTTACACCTACAGCGAGTTGGAGTCGGTGACCCGTTCTGAAAGCAACGGTGACTTCATGGTGCGCATCCGTCGCAAGGCAGCCTATGTGGATTGGAGCTTATGCACTGGCTGCGGTGTTTGCCAGGAGAAGTGCCCCTTCAAGGTGGAATCAAGTTTCGAGCGTGGCATCGGTCCTCGCAAGGTGGTCTATACCCTGTCACCACAGGCTGTTCCTAATAAACCAGTAATCGACGCCATTAACTGCCGCTACCTGCAGAGCAAGTGGGACATCGAAACTGGTCGGCTGCCTGCCGTGGACAAAAAGGGTAATCCTGCCCAGCCCAGGTGCGGCGCATGTGCCAAATTCTGTCCTACTGGTGCAGTTAATTGGAACCAAAAGGATGAGGTCTTCGAAGAAAGTGTGGGAGCCATAGTGGTTGCTACTGGCTACGATCTGTTCCCGCAGGCGCGTTTGCCGGAATACGGCGGAGGTAATATCCCCGATGTGATCGATGGATTAGCTTTTGAAAGATTGCTGGCTGCCAGCGGTCCAACTGCCGGTAAGGTACTGCGCCCGTCCGATGGGAAAACGCCCAAGGAGGTCGTTTTTGTGCAGTGCAGTGGCTCACGCGATCCGGAACGAGGCGTGCCCTACTGTTCAAAAATATGTTGTATGTACATTGCCAAGCAGGCCATATTATATAAGCACCGCGTTCCCGATGGGCAGGCTTATGTCTTCTATATCGATGTGCGCGCTGGCGGTAAAGGTTATGAAGAGTTCTTAAACCGCGCCCAGGAAGAAGATGGAGTCGTTTACCTGCGGGGTAAGGTGAGCCGGCTCTTCCGTGACGGCGACAAGGTGATAGTCAAAGGGGCTGACACGCTCAGCAACCGTACCGTTGAGATCGCCGCTGACCTTGTTGTCCTGGCCACGGCGGTCATAGCGCGTACTGGCAGCAGTCGGGTTGCTGAAATGTTGGGATTAGCAGCGGATGAGAATAACTTTTTTACTGCCCGTAATGAGGAGTTTGACCCCGTAGTCAGCAGGATGCCGGGTGTTTTCCTGGCTGGTGCGGCTCTGGGTCCGAAAGATATCCCTGAGACGGTCGCACAGGCCAGCGGTGCAGCCGCCAAGGTTTTAGGGATGTTTCAGAGAGAGAAGCTGTCAGCGGTCAGTGTTCAGCTATGAGTAGAATCGGAGTCTTCATCTGCCATTGTGGTCATAACATCGCCGGGACGGTGGATGTACAGGCGGTTGTCGATCAGGTCCGCCAGCACCCCGATGTGGCCTTTACCGCGGATTATAAGTACATGTGCTCGGATCCCGGTCAGCAGCTCATCAAGGACAGTATTAACAATTACAAACTGGACGGCGTGGTGGTGGCAGCCTGTTCACCTGCCATGCATGAAACCACTTTCCGTCGCACCGTTGCCAGTGTGGGCCTGAACCCATACCGATGCGAGAGCGCTAACATCCGCGAACAGTGTTCCTGGGTTCACCAGCACGATCAAAACGCTGCCACCCAAAAAGCTATTGCCATTGCTCGTTCGATTGCCGAAAAAGTTGCAGGTAACGAGGAGTTGCAAAATCTTATCCTACCGCTGACCCACCGTACGCTGGTAATTGGTGGGGGTATTGCAGGGATGCAGGCCGCACTGGATATGGCCGATGCCGGCTACCCCGTGGTCCTGGTAGAGCGTGAGTGCCAGTTGGGCGGTAAGATGGTCCAGCTCTCCAGCACTTACCTGAATTTCAGCGCTGCTCCAGATATGTTGCAGCAGATAATTGACCGCCTCAGCCACCACCCCAACATCCAGGTGCTCACCAACGCCGAAGTCACCGAGGTGTCAGGGTATGTGGGTAATTTTAAAGTGCATGTGTCGAGATCAGAGAGCGGTGGCTCGAGAGAGATTAATGGCAAATCTTTGTTCTCTGCCCCCAATCCTCAATCTACCACTCTCGACTTCTTTTTCGAGATTGGTGCCATCATCGTCACCACCGGGTGGCAGCCCTATGACCTGACACTCCTGCCCGAATATGGTGGCGCCGAGATCCCTGATGTCGTTGATGCGCTGACCTTTGAGAAGATGCTGGCTTCGGGAGGCCAGATTCGTCGCCCTTCAGATGGTAAAGTGCCTCGAGAGATCGTCTTCGTTCAGTGCGCGGGATCGCGCGACCGCGAGCGGGGTGTGCCGTACTGTTCCAAGGTCTGCTGCATGGTAGTGGCGAAACAAGCCATGCTCTACCGAGAACGGGTGCCGGATGGTCAGGCGTATGTTTTCTACATCGACATTCGCTCGGCTGGGAAGGGTTATGACGAGTACGTACAGCACGCTATGACTGATTACCAGGTGCTCTACCTGCGCGGGAAAGTAAGCCGTATCTTCCAGGAGGACGGCAAGGTGATCGTTTGGGGTGCCGACACCCTCAGTGGTCGTGCAATAGAGATCACCGCTGACCTGGTTGTCCTGGCGACCCCCATGACCCCTGACCACAGTGCTATAGAATTAGGGCAGCGTCTGCACATCAGCACCGATGCTAACGGATTTTTCAACGAAGCTCATCCCAAGCTGCGCCCGGTTGAATCACTCACCGCGGGCATCTTTTTAGCAGGGGCAGGACAGGGCCCGAAGGACATCCCCGAAACCATCGCTCAGGCCAGCGGCGCGGCTGCCAAGGTGCTGCAGCTGTTCTCTCACGACGAGATGACCGCCTCCCCCATGGTGGCAGCTGTGATTTCCGAGCTGTGTGCGGCTTGCGGGGCGTGTGTCAAGGCCTGCCCTTATGGGGCGCGGCAGATCCATCCACTCCGGCGCATTGCCACGGTCAATGCTGCCCTGTGCCAGAGTTGCGGCGCGTGCGTCGTTGCCTGTCCCAATAAAGCCAGCCAGGTTCACAACTGGCGACCAGATCAGATTTTGGCGATGATGGATGAGATGATATAAGCGTTCAGCAGTCGGCTTTCAGTTCAATTAATGAGGAAACCATGTTCGATACCACTTTCATAGATCAAGTGAATACCTTGAGTGAACAGACCATACAGGATTGCTACCACTGCCACAAGTGTACGGCAGGCTGTCCGGTGGCCTCGGAGATGGATTATGGCCCCGACCGAGTTCTACGCATGGTCCAGCTGGGTGAGAAAGAGCGCTTATTGAGCAGCCACGACATCTGGCTATGTGCCTCATGCGAGACCTGCGGTGCGCGCTGCCCTAATGAGATCGACATCGCCCGAGTGATGGACGCCCTGCGCCAGTTTGCCCTGGATACCAGGCTTCGACCTGTACCTGTGGTTATCGCCGAGCCGGATGCAGTGAAATTCAACCGTCTCTTCCTCTTCGTTGTTCAGAATATGGGTCGCATGCACGAGGCGACCTTACTCGCTTCCTATAAATTATGGACGCGCAACCTGCTGGCAGATATGGACAGCGGTGCAATCATGATTATGAAAGGGAAGGTTCCACTGTTGCCGCATGTGATCAAGGCGCGTAAAGATGTGAAGAGGATCTTTGAAACGACGAGAATGGAGAATAGATAGTAGAGAATAGAGATGTGTTTGCCGATTCTAGCCTCTTTATTCTCTACTCTCCGCTCATTTGAGGTGCCTTATGGACTATTCATACTACCCCGGTTGCAGTTTAGAATCGACCGCTTGCGAGTATAACGACTCGGTTCAGCAGGTGTTTGCAGCCTTCGGAGTAGAGCTGCACGAGTTGGAGGATTGGAACTGCTGTGGTGCTTCGTCGGCCCACAGCATGAACCGCCTGCTCTCGCTGGCCTTGCCAGCCCGTAACCTGGCAATCGCTCAACAGGCAGGTCGGGATGTGGTCATGCCTTGCGCGGCCTGCTTTAACCGTCATAAAACCGCCGATCACGAGATGCGCACAAACCCGATCCGGCGTGCCTATTTGGAGGAGACAGTTGGCTTTAAGTTCACAGGGACGGTCTCCGTCCGTCCGCTATTGGACATCATTGCCAATGACATTGGACTGGAGCGGGTGAGGTCCATAGTCAGGCGACCACTCACCGACCTCAAAGCTGTCGGTTACTACGGCTGTTTGTTGGTGCGCCCACCGGAGATCACCCAATTTGAGAACCCCGATAACCCGGTCCTGATGGACCGTCTACTGGACGCCCTGGGAGCCGAAGCCAGACCCTGGTCGTATGCCACCGATTGCTGTGGTGGAGGCCTGTCACTGACCAGGTCGAAAGTTGCTGCCAAACTGGTGAGCCGGCTAGCCGATCGGGCACGTGAAGCTGGGGCGGATGCCATCGTCACAAGCTGTCCCCTGTGCCAGGTCAACCTGGAGATGCGCCAGGGTAAGGGGAGTCCCAAGATGCCGATCTTCTATTTCACCGAGTTGATCGGCCTGGCTTTCGGTTTGGATAAAACCTCTTCCTGGTGGGGTAAGCATCTCATTAACCCTGCTGGGTTGTTAAAATCTTTAACACTTTTATGAGGAATTATGATCACTGAGAGCAGTAACGATAAAAAACCGGTCGGTGCAGTGCTGGTGGTTGGAGCGGGGATTGGTGGTATGCAGGCCTCCCTAGATCTGGCTGAGGCTGGTCTGAAGGTATACCTGCTGGAACGCTCCCCGGCAATCGGCGGGACGATGGCTCAGCTGGATAAAACCTTCCCTACCAACGACTGCGCTATGTGCATCATGTCACCGAAGTTGGTGGAGGTGGGTCGTCATCTGAATATCGACATCCTCACCACTGCTGAGATCGAGGATATCAGCGGTGAGCCTGGCGATTTCAGGGTCAAGATCCGCAGGCATCCCCGCTATGTGAATATCGCAGCCTGCACTGGCTGCGGTGACTGTGCGGTTGCCTGCCCTGTTTCGCGTTCCGACCAGTTTAACGGTGGTCTGTCGCTGCGCAAAGCGATCTATAAGCCTTACCCTCAGGCTATCCCCAACGCCTATGCGATCGAAAAATTGGGGGTCTCTCCCTGCCGGGATGCTTGCCCGATCAACCAGCGTGCCCAGGGCTATGTAGCCTTGGTCCGGGAAGGTCGTTTTGCCGATGCTTATCGCACCATCAAAGAAGATAATCCCTTCCCCTCGGTTTGCGGGCGGGTGTGCAACCATCGCTGTGAGGATGCTTGTTCGCGCAATCAGAGTGATGGACCTGTCAATATCATGGTATTGAAGCGTTTTGTGGCTGATTGGTGGATGGAGCACGGGAATAAGGGGGAGGGGGTAGAGGATAAAGGAAAACCTGCTCAAACGGGTAAAAAGGTTGCCATCGTTGGCTCAGGGCCGGCCGGGTTGACCTGCGCCCTGGACCTGGTGCGCAAGGGTCACACGGCAACGGTATTCGAGGCCCTACCAGTGCCG
>CAZPWU010000053.1:0-9006 GCA_964590325.1 uncultured Anaerolineaceae bacterium
ATGGTGGTAATATTTATCTTAATTATATCCTTTTAGGGATGTCGCCCTTGCCCGGTGACCTACCGCCCGGGAAACCCTGACCAGTGAGGTGCAATAAGGAACAAATATATGGTGCACAATCTTGATCATACCTATGTCCAGACTAATGGGATCCGCCTTCATGTAATACAGGCTGGTCCTTCGAACGGCCCATTGATGCTTCTATTACACGGATGCCCTGAATATTGGAGAGGCTGGGTTAAACAGATCGAACCACTTGCTTCAGCGGGTTTCCGTGTGCGCGTCCCTGACCAGCGCGGCTACAACCTGAGCGACAAGCCAAAAAGCATCGCTACACCCTGCCTTTTGGCACCCCCGAGGACGTACGCAAGGTCTGGCTATTAAAGAAAGTATGGGTTGCTCCAGGCCGAAAGGCCGTCCATGTCCACCACTTCGACACGCAGGTAACGCTGGTTGGGACTCAGTTGAAATGTGAACTCAGTGATCGGTTCATCACGCATATTAGCCCCGGTTTGCTGTGGGAGGAGACGATCCCGCTGGCGCTTATCCCAGACATGGGCGGCATTCGGGCAGTTGTAGTAGTCGCCGACCAGATAGACCGAATACGCCGGTGAGCAGCGCACGGTCACCTGGCGCCCATTAACTTGCACATCGTAAATTTCCGGTCCCATCGAAGCGTAGAAATGTCCCTGGCATAAAGCCTTCAACACCGAAGACACATCGAGGCGCTCGGAGCGAAGCATGATCCAACCATACCCATAATCGGGGTCTCGAAAATGGGCGTCATCCACCGCCAGCCCATACGGACGCTGGCCCCGGCGCAGCAGGGCGTCCCAATGCACCAGGGCATGGCCTTTCTGGATCTCGAGCCAGCAGCCGGTGTTGAAGATTTCAATACCGATGTGACCCTGCAGAGGGAGCAGGTCCTCCAACTGGAGGTCGTGCCAGTAGGGATGCGCCACGAAACACACGCCCCCAGCGGCATTCACCGCATCGATCGTCGCCTGAGGGTCCCGGTGAGGGGCTATGGGTAGGTCGTGTATGCCGAGTGCGACGATGTGATATTCAACCTGGCCACGCAAGGCGGTGATCTCAGTGCCCGATATCGTCAACAGGGGTGGCTTACCAAAATCGAAGGGATCGGTAACCCGGTTATGGTCGGTCAGGGACAGGAAATCGTAACCGTTGCCGGCATACCAGGCCATCACCTCAGCCGGATGACGGGTGCCATCGGACTGGGTGGTGTGCGTGTGCAGGCAGCCCTTAAACCATTGGCCAGGCAAGCTGAAAGGGGGGATAGATTGCATAAGACCTCGTTATTTGTAAAATTTCGGACTTAGTTTAATGGATCATACCGGAGACTTCCTGGCCGCGTCCGAGGCGCTGCTCAGCCTCCAAGATCAGCGAACCGGTACCGGCTACAGTTAATCGGCGGAGGGACAAGCTGCCGCCTTTCACCTCAAGCTCGACCTCTACCCCATCTTGGGCCGGCTTCTGCTGGAAGACGCCCCAGGCATCGCCAGTGGACCAAAACATCTGCGCCTGACCCTGCGAGGCTGCGAACTGCATCTCACGAGCGACCCCTGAATAGTGAAAACCGCTCAGTGCCAGCACGGCTGCCCAGCTCGCCATGGCACGCGCGTAGTGATGCCCGCACTCCGCCTCGTCAAAGGGGCTGCGCTTGAAGCCGTCATAACGATCCCGGATCGCTTTAATCAGGGTCAAGCCATCTTCGACCTGGCCTTCGTAGATCATGTGGGCGGCTGTGCTATATTCGAAGCCGGTCATTACCTCGTTGTAATACGGGAAGGGCCGCCTGGGGCGCCGGCCTTTCGGGTAGGTCGCCATCACCATGGCAGCCTCGTCGTTGAGCACAAAGCTGCGCAGGTGGTTGAAGTGGCCTGCAAAGCTGCGCTTGAAGTTATACTTCATCAGGCTGAGCAGGGTAGTGCGGATGTTGGTGGAGTCGAGGAGATAGCCGAGACCGCACACATGGGCCATATACTGACCTACAAGCTGGTCCACCAGGCAGCCTGCGCCTAGCTGGAGCTCGGGTTCCGCCAGGTTGCGAGCCCCCATATTTAAGCGGATGCCGGGAGCGATCGCCGACCCATCCACCGGCGGTCGGATCTCGTGCTCATAGTATTCGCCGTTAAACAGGTGTACGTCCAGCCAGCGGCTGCCGCGCTCAAACAGGTCACGACATTTAGCCGCGAATTCAAGCTCATCCAGGTAATCGGCCATCTCTTGCGCGGCGCGCAGGGCACCCAGGTACCAGCCGCCCATCTGGGGGTTGGGCCCAAAATACTCGACATCCATGGTGTTATGCTGGCATCCTTCCATGACGCCGTCCTGGTCGGCGTCCCAGCCGCCGGTAATCCAGCAAAATTCCAGTGCCTTACGGGCTTTGGGCCACAAGGTTCGCAGCATCTCATCATCGCCGCTCAACTGCCAATCGCGGTACAGCTTCATGATACAGCCCATCTGCCCATCCGCGGCGGCGGTTTCCCACTCAGTAGCCCTTTCCAGCGGAAGATTAGAGCGGAAGCTCATATGGCCGCGGTCATCTGTCGAGTACTTAAACTCGACCTCGCGCATCGAGCGAGCCAGCGAGCCGAACAGGAATGGGGTGGCCTGCTCGTAGTTCCACACATGTGTGCAGCTACCGTGGCAGCAGCCCTGGTAATCGTTGCACCCCTCCCAGCCGTAAAAGAGGCCCTCTTTGGTCCGGAAACTGGTCTGCGAGCGCAAGGTGCTCAGGTTAAACAACGCGGCCTCTTTGACGACCACCGGCAGGTCAGATCCGATAAAGCTGCTTACGAACTCAACCGTACGCTCTTCCAGCTCAGCCAGGCGCGGAGCGGTTTTGACAGCCACATCCCAGGCATCGGCATACTGCGTGGCATAGTAGTTGCCGATGGTGTTCGGGCTGTCGCAGCTCTCGCAGCCACAATTAGCTGATTGCTCTGCCTTCGACGGGGTCCAGGTCTGACGGTTAGGGAAGTGCCAGGTCAACAAAAAAGCCACTGCCTGGCTGCCTTTTGGTGGGATGTGTGCACTCACCGCTAGCGAGGCAGTTGGACCGTTAACCCCCGTCGCATCGCGCTCGTCGAGAGCCCCATCGGCTTTAAAATCGTCCCAGAAATCCAGCAGCGTATCGCCCCAGGTGAGGTTCGCCCAGGCGGTGCGGTAGCTGACACCCTCCGCGGCAGTGGTGCTTAAGGCAATCGTGCCGTACTGTTCCGCCTTTGCATCCAACCCATTCGAAGCCATGTAAATTCCTCTTAACCCCTGAGAGGAGCGATATTGGTTGGTGTTCTCCTTCAGCTTTTGCTCGTAAGCGAACCGACCCACCCAGTCAAAGTTAGGGTCCGAGCCGTCGACGCCGATAAAGTTCTGCAGACTCCCGCAAACCGAAACTGCCAGGGGCTCATCGGTCTTGTTGATCAGCACATAGCGCAAGACAGCGACCGGTATGCCGCTGGCTTCGGCGTCTGTGGGGATGAGCGGGTTAAACGCCTCCAGCCTGACCTCAACGGGCACATCCGGATCATCCAGAAATAACTGTGCCAGCGGGTAGGCCGCTCCGAAGCGGCATTTCTGGAAGCGCGGCAACCCGTGGTTGGGCACGTCGCAGCCCTGAGCGCCTTCGTACTGAGAGGGATGGATCGGTCCTTCCAGGGCCCGGGCAATCGGCTCGCCGGCCGTTGCCCGGACATACAGGGTAAAAAAAGCGTTCTTGGGTGTAAAGCCTTTGGCCGGGCGGTTGACGATCTCCCAATCCTGCAAATTACCCCGCCCGCCTAAAGAAACGGTTCCTGTGCCGATCCCCCCGATGGGCATGGCAATGCGCAGGAGGTGGTCCTGGTTGTAAGTCTTTAGGATTGGCCAGGTGGAAAGGTTATTGTTATGGGACATATTGATTATCCTTTTATTATTGAGAATCCTCCACCCCCAAGGAAGGGGGGTAGGGGGGATGGGCAACCACCCCACTAAACGGCCTCAAATGTCTTTCAAAGTGCTTCTGAAGGGCAGCATAATACGCCTCCTCATTAGCCCTCAGCACCGCTTTCAGCCGTTCGCCGGACCAGCCCAGCACCGATCCATAGGTCACATGAAGAACCTGGCGGGCGTCGAATTGATCGAGCAGTTTCGGGAGGTCAGCGTCGAAGAGTGTATTGGGAGATGGCACGCTTTCAACTCGGGCCGAGACGTGGTAGCTGAGGCGGTCAGCAACATAATGTTCCCTCGCAAAGGCAAGGACCTCGCGGAAGTAAATTGGGTCGACGCCTGCGATCACCCGCAGCGCCTCCAGGTAGCTGGTGCCGGCGGTCTTGAGGTGCACCAGCCCGCGCGTTGCATCGGCGATCAAGGGGTAGACGCTGAACTTGTCGGAGCCGGAATGCAGGCTGAGCTTGTAAGGCCCTAATACGCGGGCGATGAGGGCGTGACCGATCAGGTCAGCAGCTAAGGCTGGCAGGTCACCGATGTAATCCACTCCCTTTTCGAAGCGGCCCACAAAGCGCGGCGCCAGGCTTACCCAGTGGATACCGAGCCGTCTGAGCTCGCTGGCTACATAATAGTGCTCAGCGTGGCTGGTGGGGGTTTCAGTCTCGTCGACCGAAACCTCCAACTCAAAGGGGATTCCAATGAGCTCCAGATGGCGATACAGTTCCACGATGTGGGCCACCGCCCTACCGTACTTGGCGGCGGCGCGCAGGGCGTCTTCCCGGCTGATGGTAAGCTGCCTCTCACCCAGGTCAAACGCATGATCAGCGTAACGCCGCAACAGATCGCTGTGAGAGCTTTCCAGGACATCCCAGGGCAGAGCCTCTACTTTACTCGTGTAGATAGCGCTGTTAGCGCGATCCGCACCGCTGTCGACATACTCACCGGGGTCGATGGTGTACAGGCTGAAGCCCGCTTCAACGCAGGCGTCGATATCGGCAGCCGTCTTCAGATGGTCGGCGTCTGCCCCCACCGGACCCTGCCAGCCAGCCTCGAGAGCGCCCCAGGTGGCATCGCTCAGGACCTGTTCCGGCGTGCGCTCCGAGCGGCTCATCTCGCGGATCGACTGCTGGGCAAAAATCGGTGCAATCGGCCTGGTGGCAGATCCTTTCATAACCTGGTGCAGGGCGCGCACGTGCCCGGGCGTCGCCAGCCCCAGCCGGTCACCAAAGCCCGCCGAAGCGACTAACCCCAAAGGTACCGGCTGCAGAGAGGGTAAAACGGCCCGCAGAGCCTGGCTGTTGGCAACATCAGCCGGGCAAAGCTTCAGGAGGCTGCCTGCAACGGACTGGGGTTCACCTGAAACAGCCTCAACCTCGCCATGGAAGAATAGTAAGCGCGGTTCGTCCGGGCCGCCCAAGACCGCCAGGCGCTTGCCGGAGGAGGTCATCTGCATCCAGAGGGTCAAGCGGCGCCCGCTGCTGTCCTCCAATATACGCAGGGAAACAGGGTAAGCCGGGCCCCCTAGCCGGCTGGCAAGTTCAAGAAGGAAACTTTCGATGGTCATACCCATGGCTTGAGGAGATCAGGGATATTATAGCCTAACATGTGAGACGACTCAATTAGGCTATAATATGGGGCTGTATGCCTGAAACAACGGAATTTATTAATCCCCCTTGTTGAAATCAACAGCCAACCCTTCCCTAAAAGGAGCCTTATGTCAAAGTTAACCGTCAAAATGGGCTTCGTCCCTTCATACCGGGGCGATTGGGGGGCCATTTCCCCCTGGTGCGTCAAGATGCGCGCCGATGCACTGGCAGCCTTCAAAAAAGTTGATGGGCTGGAGGCAGTTGTACCCACCTCCTGCCCAGAAGACGATACCGTGGTTGATGCCTGGCGTGGCTATACCCCCAGTGGTGCGGTGGGCGACCTTGACCAGGGCGAAGCAGTTGCCGAATTCTTTATGCGCCAAAAAGTGGACGGCATCATCATCTGCGCCCTGAATTTTGGGGATGAACGTTCGGCTGTCAAGATCGCCGAGAGGTTGCGCCTCCCGGTCTTGTTATATGCCACTCGTGAGCCGCCCGCGACCGATTCGGCCAGCATGGCGCGTATTTCGGACTCCTACTGCGGTACTTTATCGATCGCTTCAGGCCTATACCGGCGCAAGATCCCCTTTCACTACGCCGGCATCTTCCTGCACGATGAGCCTGAGTTCCTGACCGAAATCGCCACTTATGTACGCGCAGCGGCTGTGGTCAAGGGGCTTAGAGGTGCCAGGGTCGGGCAGGTCGGGGTCCGCCCGGAGACATTTGAGACCGTCGGTTATGACGAGGCGGCGCTGATCCAAAAGTTCAGCGGCAATGTCATCTACAAAGAACTGGCTGACATCGTTTTACGCTCGCAGCGCTACCCGGACGATGCCCCCGACGTGCTGGAGGTGGTCGATTCGGTCCGTAGCGAGGTAGCACAGGTGACGGTTGGCAAAGACTGGCTGGTAAAAACGGCCAAGATTGAGCTGGCGTTGACCGGTTTTTGGAAGGAAGCAGGGCTGTCCTCGATGGCCATGCAGTGCTGGCCCAACATCCAGGCCATGTATGGGATTTCGGTATGCGCTCTGTTCGGCAGGCTGACCGGGAAAGGGATGTTAACCGCCTGCGAAGCGGACGTACTGGGCGCACTGGCAATGCTGGTCACTTACCGTGCCGCCCTCGGCGAAGGGATCCCCCATTTTATCGACTGGACCATCCAGCATCGGGAGAATGCCAACCGGTTCCTGTCCTGGCACTGCGGAAACGCGCCGACCTGCCTGGCGAACGATGCCGCCAAAACAGCCTTGCGTAGTCGCTCCGATATGAAAGGCATCCTACCGGTCAAAGAAGGGGATGACCAGGCCGGGCTTTATCAGTTCCAGATCAAGCCGGGCAAGGTGACTTTTTGCCGCCTGGCGGAATATGACGACGAATGGAAAATGCTGATTACAACGGGTGAGATTATACCCACGGATGAGGTTCTGGCAGGCACCTGGGCCTGGGTGGAGGTCAAAGACCACCAGAGGCTTTATCGCACGCTGGTGGAGGAGGGCTTCGTCCACCACGCCAGCATGATCCATGGTGACCAGACCAAGACGCTGGCACTGGCGTGTAAATTCCTGGATATCCGGCCGGTCATTGTAGACTGAGGGGAGCATGCGAAGTCTGCAGGTCGTCGGGCTTGGCATGAGCACGGTGGACATCCTGATGCGCCTCACGGATATGCCGACTTGGGAGAGAGGCATCCGGCTCAGCGCACTGAAGCTGGATGGAGGCGGACCGGTGGGGACCGCGCTGGCAGCCGCCTCAAGGTTGGGGATAAAAACCGGTTTCGTCGGGACAGCCGGAAGTGATGAGGTGGGGGCTCTCAAACTGAAATTCCTGACCCGTGAAGGGATCGATACCAGCCGGGTGCTCATCCGCCCGGAGGCGGAGACCCAGGTTGTGCTGGTATACGTCAACGAGACGACCGGGGAACGGGTATTTTCATCTGCCGGGGGCTTTTCTAAAGACTTGTTGAAGGTTGCGGAGCTGGACCGTGAGTATATCACCTCGGCCGATTACCTGCACCTGGATGGTTTCCACTCTGAGGCTGCTCTGCAGGCCGCACGATGGATGCGCAAAGCGGGTAAAAAGGTCGTACTCGATGCGGGCAAGACGGAGGGTAGAGTAGAACCACCGTTCCGGGAGTTGGTCGGCCTGACGGATGCGCTGATCTGCGGCTCGGGTTTCACACGGGCGCTCACCGGGGTCCCGGATATCTGGGAAGCCGGCAAGTCTATCCTGCAGATGGGTCCGCAGGTCGTCGTCGAGACACACGGCGCTGAGGGAAGCTATACCATGACCAGCGAGGAAGTATTTCATATCCCCGCATTCCTGGTCGATGTCCTCGACACCACCGGGGCCGGGGACGTCTTCCACGGCGCTTACCTGGCCGGGCTAATCAAGGGCTGGGATGTGCGGCGCACGGCAGTCTTCGCTACCGCCGTGGCGGCGATCAAATGCACCCGCCTGGGAGGGCGCTCGGGCTGCCCGTATCTGCATGAAGTGGAAGAATTCTTAGAGAAGCATTTCATAGGATGGGGAGTGCACTCCTCTGATTGAAGGGTATCAAACTATGACATTGGTGTCGATCAAAAAAGAGCTCGACAAGGCAACCCGGGGAAGCTACGGCATCCCCCTCTTTGACGTTTTCGATATGTACAGCGTCGATGGCGTCTTTGAGGCGCTCGAAGCAAAGCGTGCCCCGACCATCCTGGGCGTCTATACCTCATTTTTCGCCGCGCCGAACGCCGAGGCATTTGCGGCATATATCCAGACCCGCAGTCAACATAACTCAGTTCCCGTCTCCCTGATGTTGGATCACGGGGACAGCGTCGAGCAGTGCATTAAAGCCCTCGATTGCGGCTTCACCGATGTGATGTACGACGGCTCGACGCTGCCGTTGGAGGAAAATATCGCCAATACAAAACAGGTCGTACGGGCCGCCCGCCTCAGAGGTACAGCGGTCGAGGCAGAGCTCGGTCACGTGGGTATGGGGCACCAGTATGATGTCTACGGCGCAAAGCGGCTGGGGTTTACAGACCCAGAAGCGGTCGAATATTTTATCAACGAAACCGGGGTGGATATGCTGGCGGTTGCGTTCGGTAACGCCCACGGCCTGTACAAGGGCGAACCCCATCTCGACCTGGACCTGGTTCGCGAAATCCGACGGCGGGTGGACGTCCCTTTGGTGATGCACGGTGGGACAGGCTTAACGGACGACCAATACCAGGAGGTGATCGCCGCCGGCATCTCCAAGATCAATATCGCCACGGTCATCGTCAACTCCGCCACCGAGAGGATGATCAAAGCGGCAAATGAGGAGAAAGCCTCCATGTTCTCCATTTCAGAGGCGGTGAAGCATGCTTTCCGGGAATGGAGCCTGCATTTTTACGAGGTCTTTGGGACGATGGGAAAGGCCGAGATGTAGAAGTAAGATTATAAAGGGGTAACGATACCACATTATAAGCTGCGACGCTGTGAT
>CAZPWU010000054.1:0-8853 GCA_964590325.1 uncultured Anaerolineaceae bacterium
AGGACTGCAGCCAGGTTTTCAACACACAGAGCCTTATCCAGCAAAAGTCCGATCTGGCTTAACTTTATAGAGATATTAGAACACACTCCAGCGCTATCAATGGCGTCTAGGATTTCTAATATCGCTTGTGTAGCCCTTCTAGCTTCTTCAGGAGTCGTAGTATTTTCGCCAAGATGATCCAGGGTGGTATTGATGCCTTTGGAGTTCAATGTCTTGATAACAGTTATTGCGTCCTCAAGTTTCTCTCCGGCGATGAAACGTGATGCCATACTCCAGGCAAATGACCAACCGGTAATTATATTTTTCGCCCAGGCAGCTTTGGATAGGGATATGAAGAAAGAGCGGAACATAGATGTGCATCCTTGCAGCTATTATCG
Source organism: uncultured Anaerolineaceae bacterium (assembly GCA_964590325.1). Classification (GTDB taxonomy): domain Bacteria; phylum Chloroflexota; class Anaerolineae; order Anaerolineales; family UBA4823; genus CAZPWU01. The sequence goes on from CAZPWU010000054.1 coordinate 378, forward strand.
GTTAGTATCATTGATTTTAACATAAAAGGGACATGATAATTGTAAGGTGGTACATATTACACCATTGATATACGAAATTTCCATAGGCATAAAACTTGCAACTATGGTAAAACACGCTATACTTAGGTGGAATATGCTTATACAAAGTCAAAGCCATACCCTACGACCACTCACAACTGCACACCTGGCACAAACCATGACCTTACTTGGTTTGACAGTAATCGAGCTGCGCCAAAAAATTGAGGGTGAACTGGCCTCGAATCCAGCACTAGAGCTCGTTGAAAGCCGGCGTTGCCCAACCTGTCATCGGCCTTTGCCGGGTAACAGCCCGTGCCCATTGTGCAGCCGTCCTCAACGGCTATCGCCAGATCAACCGATTGTGTTTCTCTCCCCTCGGGAGGATTTCCATCCTTATCATCATGACGTTTCCTCGGAAGAGCTTCCCGATGATAACTTAGCTCCTGAAATTGAAGACCTCCCCCATTATGTACTACACCAGGTAGCTGCTGAACTCCAACCGGAGGACCGCCCTCTGGCAGCCCACATCCTGACCAGCCTGGACGAGGACGGCCTTCTGTCAGTTCCATTAAGAGAGATCAGCATCTACCATCATGTCCCTCTACAACGGGTAGAGAAAGTCTTGAGCATGATACAGCACGCTGAGCCGGTGGGTGTAGGATCACCTACACCGCAGGATGCTCTACTTGTACAACTGGAAGTGCTAAGTGAATCACGCTCAATACCACCTCTGGCGATACAAGCGATCAAACAGGGTATGAGCCTTCTCAGCCGTCATCGCTATGAAGAATTGGGTAATATCCTGGGCATTTCTTCATCACAGGTCAAGGATATTTCGCAATTTATTATAAATAACTTGAATCCTTTTCCTGCTCGCACCCATTGGGGTGAGGTCCATCAAAAGGCAAGTAGTCCATCAGATACTTACCATTTCCCGGATTTGATAATCTCGCGGCTGACAAATGATGAAGACAGCCCTCTGGTGGTTGAAATCGCTATGCCTCTTTTCGGAGTCCTACGCGTCAACCCTCTCTTCCGAGAGGCGCTACGTCAAGCCCCAGCCGATAAGAACGATCAGTGGCGATCGGACCTGGAAAAGGCCGAATTATTCGTCAAGTGCATCCAGCAACGCAACAATACCATAGTCCGCCTGGCACATCGTCTGGCTGTCCTTCAGCGTGATTTTATCCTTGAAGGTGATGCTTATCTTATGCCTATTACGCGTGCTCGCTTGTCTAAGGAATTAGGGGTTCATGAATCGACGATTTCACGAGCGGTTTCTGACAAAGCGGTTCAACTGCCCAATGGTAGAATTGTACCTATGGCTATGTTTTTCGACCGCAGTCTGCGTATTCGTACTGCACTAAAACAAATAATCAATCAAGCGACAACCACACTCAGTGATAGTGACATTGCTGAATTATTGACCAAACAGGGTTACCCGGTAGCCAGACGCACCGTCGCAAAATACCGGGCAATGGAAGGAATTTTGCCTGCCCATTTGCGCCAGCATTTCTTGCCCAACTGATGAGCAACGCCTCACGTTTCACAGCCCTATCATTCCATAAGCAGCATTCACCAGGACTGGCTGAGATCCAACCGTTGCTTGACCTGCTCCCATGGGGTGTGCTTTTGGTTGCTACCCAGGATAACCGCATCCTTCTCGCTAATTCCAAAGTAACAGAACTGACCGCTTATACGCGAGCTGAATTAATAGATCTTAACCTCAAGCATCTATTTCCATCATTAATCGATAAATCCTTTCTCAAAAAGCTTATCGGACGTGCCCGATATTGGGATATCGTCATGACTCGCCATGGTGGGTCTAAGGTGGAAGTGCAAATCACACCAACCGCTTTAGATGCACAGTCCAAATGGGTATTAGTTGCCCTTGAACCTGTTGAAGGGCGTGAGCTAAGGCTGGCTGACCTGCGGCGCCAACAACAGCTCTGGTCAGCTCACGAAATCCTGGCAAATGCCCCACAACAGGAAAATTTGGATACCGCCCTCCACCTGACCTTACAAGCCGGCAGCGCAATGACAGGTGCAGCTGTCCTGGTTGTTTTTCAAGCGGATGGTAAAAACCCTATCTTACATCGGCTAGCTTCCTATGGATCAACTGAGCTCCTCCCAGATCACCTCACCTCACAGGATTTAACCAATCTACAGACTCCCACCTTGTGGACTCCAGGAAGGCGATCTACCTCTGGGCTGCATCGGATGGCTCGTACCAGCAATTTGTCCTATGTGGCCTCAGCACCCCTGGGACAATCCAATGCTCTGATTGGTCTCGTTGTCATCGCTGGCTGCCAAATAAGCCCCTCCGATACGATATTGCCTACGCTCAATATCCTAGCCACCCACCTGACGACCATCATTCAGGGACACGCACTGACGACGAACCTGAGTCGTATATTAGAAGAGCAACAAAAATATATCAACCTTGGCACGATCATAAAAGATGCCGCCCAAGACAGCATCATTATCATCTCCCCTGATTTAACTATTCTAGATATGAATCCCTCCGCCGAGCTAACCTTAGGTTACGCCTGCCGTGAGGTGAAGGGCCATCCTGTTGAAAATATTCTGATCGGCGCAGAAATCCTGATCCCAACGTTGATGGCAGTTCAACACGAAGGTTACACCTATAACCTGGGGAATATCACTCTATACCGGAGGGATGGACGGTCTTTCCTTGCTCAAATCCGTGCCGCTCCACTGACCGATTCAGAACACCTTGAGAGCTGGATTCTCTTAATTCAAGACCTTAGCCAGGAGGAGCAACTCCGTAACCGCACCCAACAACTAGAACAGCGTGCACTTTTAGGCGAGTTGATGGCCGTCTTTGCTCACGAGGTACGCAATCCTATAAATAATATCAGCACAGGCCTGCAGTTGATGGCGGTAAATATACCAGCGGAAGATCCCAACCAGGAGGTGATAGCACGGCTGCAACAGGATTGTGACCGCCTGGATCATCAAATGAAATCCGTGCTCTCCTTTGCACGCCCCATTGAATACAAAATGGAGCCAGTGGATCTGGGGGTGATGATGCAGCGTGTACTGGACCGCTGGCGACTCCACCTGACCCGTGCCAAAGTCCAGGCTCATCTCCAGGTTGAAACAGATTTACCACCCACCCATGGGGATATACGTGCCCTTGAACAGGTTTTTACGAATTTAATCACCAATGCTATCCAGGCGATGAGCGATCACGGTGGTACTCTGGCATTAAAAATACAACCCATCATGCCGGATGGCGAGAATGAACAGATTGAGGTGAGCGTCTCTGATACTGGCATCGGTATCCCGGAGGAAAATCGGGATCGGATATTTGAACCTTTCTTTACAACCGGGAAAAATGGTACAGGATTAGGACTGGCGATCACCAAACGGATCGTTATAGCTCACAAAGGCACGATTAAATTTGACAGCGTACCGGGCGGTACAATATTTCAGGTCAGACTCCCTGCAGTAAAGCCACAATCCGTTTCAGAAGCGAGTGAATGATAGTAATATCTCACAAAGGAACTACTATCACTATATAATTTTATAGAGGGATTATGAGCGCTACGATATTAATTGTTGACGATGAAGAAAATGCACGTCTTTTCATCCACGATTTCCTCTCGTCCCGTGGGTATGAGGTGATCGAGGCTGCGAAACTTGCCGAGGCTAGGGAATATGTGCGGCGCGGTAGTGCCGATATCATCGTGTTGGATGTCCAACTGGACGATGGTTATGGCCCAAGCTTACTCGAAGAGACTGCTTATCTTCCCATGCGACCGCCAATTATCATCATCACCGCTCATGGCGATATCGAAATGGCGGTCGATGCGATGAAAAATGGTGCCCACGACTTCTTACAAAAACCGATCCAGCTGGTTCAACTCGAAAAATCCATCCAACGGGCTCAAGAAATTGTGTCCATGCGCCGGGAGTTAGCCCATATCCGGCAGACCCAGCACCAACAGACCGATTTCATTGTTGGCAAGACCCAGGCTATGCAAACTTTGCTCCAGCAATCCCAACGCGCAGCCGAAAAATCCGTATCGGTATTGATTACCGGCGAAACCGGGACTGGCAAGGATGTACTAGCCAATGAGATCCAAGCCATAGGCCCGCGGGCCAATAAGCCTTTTATAGCGATCAACTGCGGTGCAATCCAGAGCACCGTTTGGGAGTCTGAACTATTCGGCTATGAGCCTGGTGCCTTTACAGGAGCTGAAAAACGCAAGCCGGGTCTAATGGAAGTCGCCGATGGCGGAATCCTCTTTCTGGACGAAATTTCATCCATGTCGGTCGATATTCAAGCCAAGTTGCTTAGGGCGATTGATGAACACTCCTTCCGGCGCGTTGGAGGCACAAATCTGATCCATGTTGATGTCCAAATACTGGCTGCTTCTAACCGTGACCTTAAAACTTTAATGGATGAAAATAAGTTTCGTCAGGATTTATACTATCGTCTTAAGGTCGTTGACTTGGCCTTGCCACCTCTGCGTGAGCGTAAAGAGGATATACCTGAATTGGTGGGACTATTTATCCGGCAGAACAACGCCAGGATGGGTGTGAATATTATCGATATCACACCTCGGGCGATGCAAGCTTTGATGGCTCATAATTGGCCGGGTAATATCCGCGAATTGCAGCATGTTATTGAAAGCGCCATGCTGTTCTGTGATGATCCTTGCCTCGATTTGTCTCACCTACCGAGATGGTGAGATCATCATCCTAAATACTCCTAAACAGAGCAGGTCTGCCCGATAATAAGACTGGCAGACCTGCGCTGTTTTCAAGACTGAGAGAATCTATGGGTTATCCCAAATAATAAAACTTTCCCTGACACAGAAACGCATATCTGGCAGACCCAGCATACAGACCTGATAGGGTACCAGGGTACCATTTGGGGCCGAGATTGGGTCCAGTTTAAACGATGTCTGCCCATTTTGACGGGTGGCTTCCATCAAATGAGTTTGTTGAGTACCGTCAGGTAGATTCAAGATCAGCTGGAAGTCCACTTTTGGTAAGGGTATATTATTTTCGAAGATAGCAACCCCAATTTCCTGGTTTTGTTTAGATGAAACCAGAGGGTAGCGTTCCCAGACCTGGAGACTGATTGTTCGCATAGAGGGCGTAGCGGTAGGACTGGCGGTAACTTTAGGGGAGTTAAGATTGAGGTCCTTATAGGTATAACCTAGCCCGGCCGGGCGTATTCGAAATCCTTCCGGGGCATCCCGCTGATAATCCAGGCAGAGGTTGGTAAAGCACTGGCGAGAGATCGTATTGCTTTTTCGGATCTCCTCACTGATTGGCATGCCTGAATTCTCCATACCCCCATGCGCCGTGATATAGTCCATAAAATAGCCACGAACATTGTATCCAAGCTCATCTTTGACCGGAAAGAAATAAGAACCTTGTTCATCACCCTTCGGGACCGGATTCCCGGGTCGGATACCTAAACTCTGGGTTATAGGACGGAAATACACTCGAGCCGGGCTTTCTGGATCTGAGACAAGGACTACGTTCTCATATACTTTTTCATATTTTCCATCGGGGGCTACATAAACTGCTGTTAGCGGGTAACCTGTGATATCCAGACCCAAGCGGTTAGCTGATTCTTGAATGTATTCATCAGCCAGTCGTAACGCCTCCTCGCTGGGCAAAGCGGGCAGACTCTCAGGAATGGCTTCACTGACCTGGTAAACACAACCTTTTGCGCACATCCAAGACCCATATGGCATTAGGTGAACCGTCCCGCGCGGCTCATCTACATTCCGATAAAAGCCCATATTTTCAAAATATTGCTCATAGCGTATTTTTTTGGGGTCTGAATTGTAATGGACATCGGTCAAGGGCAGGCCGATAATACTTGAACCATACTTTGCATAATACGGGGCTACTTCATCCCAAACAACATGGCCATTCGCATAGATCGCATCACCTTTTTCCGGTTTTGGTTCCTTCGGGGTCATGATACCCCACTGTAAACCCAACGGTACTAATTGACAGCGCTGAATAGAAGGTGCCTCGGGATCATATTTCAATAGCACGTTTTTAGTGTATTGGTAAAGGATCCCACCCTGTCTAAAAATAGGGGTAATCGCCACACCGAGCTTATCTTCTCCCCCCAGGTATTTATAGCACTCTTCAAAACGTAGATCAACCGTATAGATACCCAAAGCCGGGTTAGCTGTCGGGGTGGCAGCCTCTTTAGAACAAGCGGCTGTCGCCAGGACAAAGAATATAGAGGCAATGATGAAGTTTAATTTGGAGCATTTCATATTACCCATCCCACTCCTGCCATGGCTTTGGATCGCTCGTTCACCCTCCGGATACATCGCCCTTCTTCAGATGAGCTGTTCACCCCCCATGTGGCAAGTATATCATCTTGTCACGGCTATAGCAACAACTCTTACTCAATATTTTACCTGATTTGTAAAATCAAGAGTAGATAACAGGGAAGGCGCTTGGCATAAGTCTTGCACCAACCCTTTAAGACCATATTGGAGGGCCTCAATGAACCCCTTCCCGACATCATTCATCAACACCCGCCTGGGTTTCCACTACTATCCCGATACACTTCACTACCGTGAAAGCGACCTGTGCGCCTGGTTACCCGAATTGCGAACTTTGGGCGCCTCCTGGATCACCCTGGTCGCCCCACCTGACCGGGCTATCCCAGAAGCTTTTGTGCGCGGGCTTCTGGAATCCGGCATCCAACCCGTCTTACATTTCCATATTCAACCTGATCAATGCCCACAAATCAACGAACTAAGCTTGCTATTTAATACTTATACCCGGTGGGGGATCAAGTATGTGGCTATGTTCGATCGTCCGAACCTTCGTACTGCCTGGGGCCCATCATCCTGGGCTCAGAATAATCTGGTTGAACGGTTCCTGGACATATACCTGCCATTGGCCGAAACAGCTCTAAAATATGATCTTATTCCCGTTTTTCCACCACTTGAACCCGGGGGTGACTATTGGGACACCGCATTCTTACGTGCTTCTTTACAAGGCATTCAACGACGCGGTCACCTGCAACTATTAGAAAAGCTGGTTCTAGGAGCTTATGCCTGGACCGATAATAAGCCTTTAAACTGGGGAGCTGGAGGACCTGAGCGGTGGCCTGGTGCTCGCCCTTATCATACCCCGGCTAACGAAGAAGATCAACGCGGTTTTCGTATCTTTGATTGGTATCTAACCATTGCTCAGGCGGTGCTTCACGAGCCAAGCCCTATCATATTAATCGGTGCCGGTAGCCGTCTCGGTGATCATGGTGACCAAAATTGGCCTATCGTTGATGAGGTTATCCAAGCTCAAAAGAATATGACCATAGCGCAGCGTATGGTATGCCCAGTTCAAACCATATCGCCCATCGCATCAGAGTGTGATCCACTCGAGGCAGTACCTCCTGAAGTCTTAGCCTGCAACTTCTGGCTTCTGTCTGTTGCTCCTGGGGATCCCCATTCTTCTCAAGCCTGGTTCCAACCCGAAGGGAAAAACCTCCCTATTGTTGGCGCTTTACGCCAATGGATCGCGGAGCGGCAGCTTACGCCATCATTTTCGAATGACACACCGACAGTATCACGGTTCATGGATCACCCTATTTCGCATTACCTGCTCCTCCCAACTTATGAATGGGGTGTGGCTGACTGGCACCTGGATGTCATCCGGCCATTTGTCAAAAAACATTATCCAACAGTTGGCTTCTCACTCGACGAAGCTTTATTAGCTAAACGCGTTACAGTTGTCGGTGGAGGGCTGTCATTCTCAGATGAAGACATCGATAAATTGATCAGTGCCGGTTGTGTCGTTGAGCGCATCAGTGGTGATGGAACAAATATTGCAACAACCCTGGCAACCCTGTAAGTTGACATATTCTCAATAAGGCGATCCAAGGAAGGAAATCCATGATCGAAACTTATGACACAAATGCTCAACCTGGTGGTCAAGAGGCTGCCAACCATTCAATTTCAATGACCATCCATAAGCCTGTGTTAAAGGTACTCGGTTTAGGAGGCGGTGGGACAAACGCCATCAACCGGATGATTGAGCTGGACATGACAGGTGTGGATTTTATTGCAGCAAACACTGATCGTCAGGCACTGCAAAACTCCCTGGCACCATTGAAAATACAGATTGGCCCTAAACTGACGCGTGGTCTAGGTGCTGGTGGTATTCCCTCAGTTGGCCAGGCCGCGGCTGAGGAAAGTTATCGTGAAATTGCGGCTGCGGTACAGGGTGCCGATATGGTCTTCCTGACTGCCGGCATGGGCGGGGGGACCGGTACTGGTTCAATACCCATCGCAGCAAAAATCTCGCGCGCCTTGGGAGCCGTCACCATCGCCATCGTGACCATGCCATTTTCATTCGAAAGAGGTCAAGGCCAACGAAACGCAATGGAAGGGATTTCTCGCCTCCGTCCCAGCAACGACACGCTCATTGCTATCGCGAA
>CAZPWU010000055.1:0-8825 GCA_964590325.1 uncultured Anaerolineaceae bacterium
GTAGGGTGATATCACCCTGGTAATAGACTCCGCTGTGTAAGACGACCTCCTCACCGGGTTGAGCCTGGCTCAATCCTTCGGTCAGTGCGCAGGGTGCTGCCAGGGAGCAGGCTGTTCCGCTGCCTGAGGTACTGACATAATAAGAGTGACTCGATGTAGGGATGGTTAGCTCGGTACGGGTGGAACTGCTACCTGATAAGACCGTTCCGTCTAAAGGGTCGCCACCGGGATCGATAAAGGTGACACGCACATCGTACGCAGTGCCAGGATTCAGCCAAAATAGGCTGCTAACGAAACGAGTATCGGTAATACGGGTAGGCGGGAATCCCTGGTAATACCCCTCGCCTCCACTGATGCGGTATTCGACATAGGCGATTGCATCGAGGTCAGGGTCGTCAGTTGAGCTGATGGAGATAATGACACCCATGGCATTGAAAGTGCCATACAGCTCTAAGGATGCTGCTGCGAGAACGGCTTGTTTAGGAGCGGTAAGGCATCCTGCCAGGAGAGTAAAAGTGAGTAAGTATCGATATATTTTCATTTAAAAATTATAACTCCCATACAAATATAAAAACCTTACGAAAATGTATTGTGGACTGAACAGGCAAATGTATACAGGCGATCAGATAGTACCTATCACCATTCTTTACGGACAGAACTTGTGAATAACCGCTTTCCTGGAAATCATTGGCAAAATTGCGATAAGCGCTTATGATAATAGGATAGTTAGCATCCCATGATCAAACTGCAACCCAAATCCACAATCACCTTCGATGATTATGTACACTTTCTTAGACGCTATCTCAGGCCGAGATTGGGTCTGGTATCGATATTATCGGTAACGCTCTTTACGAACATCGGTTTACAACTGGTAAACCCAATGATTTTACGGACATATATCGATACGGCTGTGGCAGGGGGTGCGTCTGATTTACTCACCCGCATGGCACTGCTGTTCATCGGGATTGCGGTAGCACACCAGTTAATCGGCATTCTGGTGGTGTATATTACCGAGAACCTGGGATGGGCGACGACCAACGATCTGCGTCTGGGGCTGGCCAGGCACTGCCTGGGGTTGGATATGTCCTTCCACTCGGCTCACACCCCCGGTGAGATGATCGAGCGCATCGATGGGGATGTCATGGCGCTCTCAAACTTTTTCTCGCAATTCATCCTTCAGGTCTTTGGAAACATGCTCCTGGTGGCTGGCGTCCTGGTGGTACTCTTACGGGTGGACTGGCGAGTCGGCGTTTCATTGACGGCCTTTGTTGTCATAACCATCGTGGTGTTGCTGCGTCTGGCGAATATTGCTGTCTCTAGTTGGGAAGCTGAACGGCAAGCCAGCGCTAATCTTTTTGGTTTTCTTGAGGAACGGCTTTCAGGTACCGAGGATATCCGCGCCAATAATGCTAAGTTTTACGTTCTGAACCGCTTTTACCGGCTTACGCGTGACCTGATGCGTAAGACTATCAAGGCCGGATTGAGATTTAACATCCTGCTCAACACCACCTGGGTGCTGTTTGCTGTTGGTAATGCCGTGGCATTTCTCATGAGCGCTTCCTTGTTCAGATCCAATATAATCACGTTGGGAACCGTGTATATGATCATTTATTACACCAATATGATCAGCTGGCCCATGGAACGTATTACCCAGCAGATGCAGGATTTACAGCGGGCTGGTGCGAGCCTGATCCGCATCATCGGTATCCAGCATATCCAGGGGAATATCCCTGGCGAGAACGATTTTTCCGTGCCCTTACAAAAACACCTCCCATCGGGACCGCTGGCTGTTGAATTCGACACAGTGACTTTTGGTTACAACGACAGTATAGGCTCCAACAGTAAGGCTACACCCAATGACGATGCCGACTCTGCCAGCACTGCACTCCAGGGAGTGGTTGCCGAGGTGAAAAACGCGCTGCTAACAGAGACAAGTTTGGATCCCGTAGAGAATGAGAAACTGGAGAAGAAAGAGATGGTCCTGAGGGATATTTCCTTCGGACTACGGCCCAGCCGGGTCATTGGTCTGTTAGGGCGGACGGGTAGCGGTAAGACCACCCTTACACGCCTGCTCTTCCGCTTGTATGACCCAGACCAGGGATTGATACGCCTGGGCAACGACTCGAACCTGTTAGATATCCGTCAGGTACCCTTGCAGGAGCTGCGTCGTAGCGTCGGCATGGTCACCCAGAATATCCAGCTCTTCCACGCCACGGTGCGGGAGAACCTGACTTTTTTTGATACGGGCATCCCAGATGAACGGATCCTTGAAGCCATCCTTGACCTGGGATTATGGGAATGGTATCTCTCTCTATCGAAGGGATTAGACACAGAATTAGAGTCAGGCGGTGGTGGGCTTTCAGCGGGGGAAGCTCAGCTGCTAGCGTTTACCCGTATATTCCTGCGTGACCCTGGTCTGGTTATCCTCGATGAAGCGACCTCACGCCTGGACCCGGCGACGGAGCACCTGATAGAACAAGCTGTCAGCAAACTCGTCCGCGACCGCACGGCTATCATCGTTGCCCATAGACTGGGGACGGTTCAACACGCCGATGACATCCTGATCCTCGAAGATGGGGAAATTAGTGAATTCGGGGAGCGTACCAGCCTGGCAGAGGATCCATCTTCTCACTTCTACCATTTACTTGAAACAGGCCTGGAGGAGGTATTGGTATGACCCAAGCAGGGGCCCAAACTCACGACCAGGTTATTCGTGAAAGGCCACCGGAAAAATCCTGGCGTTATTTCTGGGAGATAATCCGCTATTCCTCCTGGCTGTATAGCGGCATTATTTTATTACGTATCTTTATCTTTGGGGTATTTCCTCAAATTGGTGGGTTAGTGTTGCGTGAATTTTTCAATACGCTCAGTAAAACTTCCACCTTGAACCTGACACCGGAGGTTATTGCCGCTATCGTGGTGGGGGTGGCTCTAGTCCGGGCGATGACCATCTTCACAGATATTTACGCCCAATTCCTGTATAGTTTCCGCGCTGGCGCATTGCTACGCAAGAACTTGTTAACGCGCATCCTTGACCGACCAGGCGCGAGGGCGGTACCACAGTCGCCTGGCGAAGCGATCAGTCGTTTCCGCGACGACGTAAATAACGCGGCAGATTTTACTGCTCAGATCCCATTCCTGATCGGTCAGACCTTGTTTGCCATCGCTGCCCTGGTAACTATGGTACGCATCAGCGTACGCGTGACATTGCTTGCTTACTTTCCGTTTGTAGCGATCGTCCTTCTCGCCAACTGGGCGATGAAAAACGTCGAGAAATTCCGCGAGGTAAACCGTAAAGCCTCAGGTCGGGTAACCGATTTCATCGGTGAGATTTTCGGCGCTGCTCAGGCGGTCAAAGTGGCCACGGCTGAGGAGAATGTCTTATTGCGCTTTTCCCGGCTGAACGAAAACCGACGAAAGGCGGCGATTACAGACAGCCTCTACATGGCCTTTGTCGAATCAACCATCTGGAACTTTATGAGCGTCATCACGGGGGTAATCCTGCTGCTGGTAGCAAATTCACTGGACGCTTCTGGGAAAGCTGGCCCGGTCATTACACTCGGTGATTTTGCCCTGTTTATTTATTACCTCGGCTTTACTACAGAATTTACTGCCACATTCGGTGTGCTGATGGCCCGGTTTAAGCAGGCAGGAGTTGCCCTGGCCCGTATGATCACCTTGCTTCAAGAGGCAGTACCGCTTACATTGGTGAAGCATACCCCGGTTTACGTTACCGGTGAGCTGCCGCCGATCCCATACACACCCAAAACGGACGCGGACCGCCTGAAGGAGATCCGGGTAAACGGTCTGACATACCGATACGAAGACACCGGGCGAGGTGTCGAAGACATCGATTTGCACCTCAAACGTGGTACGTTTACAGTGATCACCGGGCGGATTGGGTCAGGGAAAACCACACTGCTACGGTCGCTGCTAGGCCTGTTGCCCAAACAGCGCGGGGAAATCTACTGGAATGGGCAAATCGTTGAAGATCCAGCAGCCTTTTTCGTGCCACCTCGCAGTGCATACACGGCCCAGGTACCCCTATTGTTTAGCGAGTCGATCCGCGACAACATTCTGATGGGACTGCCGGAGGAGCAGGTGGATTTGCCTGGCGCGGTCCGGCTGGCCGTGATGGATAAAGATATAGTCGATTTAGAACATGGGCTGGATACGATCATCGGTTCAAAGGGGGTGAAAATATCGGGAGGTCAGCGCCAACGCACGGCTGCGGCGCGCATGTTCGTGCGTAACCCGGAGCTCTTAGTACTGGATGATCTCTCTAGCGCTTTGGATGTAGAGACTGAACACCAGTTATGGGAGCGAGTATTTGAACTGGAAGGGGTTACTTGTTTGGCGGCGACACACCGCCGCCCGGCATTACGGAAGGCAGATCATATTATCGTTTTGAAGAACGGTCGACTGGAGGCCGAGGGCGACCTGGATACACTACTAGCAACCTGTGAAGAAATGCAGCGTCTCTGGAAAGGTGAACCAATATGAAAATCAATACTGTAAAACAACGCATGCTCGAAGGGAAACCGACGATTGGAATCGTCTCAGTATCAGGATCACCTCTGATGGCTGAAGCACTTTCCCATGCCGGTTTCGACTTTGTATTATTGGATAATCAGCATGGTTTATGGAACGATGATACCGACTGGTTAGCTTTTCGGAGTATCATTAGCGGTCCGGCGGTACCCATGGCGCGCGTAGGCCAGAATGACTTTGGTGCCATCGGTCGCCTCCTGGACCGGGGAGCGTTGGGTCTTGTGGTACCGATGGTCGAGTCAGTTGAGCAGGCTCGCGCCGCGGCCAATGCCGTTCGCTATCCGCCTCAGGGAAACCGCTCCTATGGGCCGATTCTTGCTCAATACCACGGCGAGGATTACGACTCGTGGATCGATCATGAGTTCTTTTTGGCTGTACAGATCGAGTCCGCAAAGGCAGTAGAGTATGTGGAGGATATTCTTGCCGTGGATGGCGTAGATGGTTGTTGGATTGGGCCCTTGGATCTAGCTCGGACTATGGGCGTCGATCTGAGAACTATGGAGGGCTCCCGAGCTCATGAGCAGGCTATCCTACGCGTGTTGGATGCTTGTCGTGTGACGCGTAAGATACCAGGAATTCACGGGTTGACGACTGCAGATGCTCGTCGACGGCTCGAGCAGGGCTTTTTGTTTGTAACGGTGGGAGTGGATATGGCATTGCTTGCAAATGGCGCGCAGGATGCCTTACGGCAACTTGGACGTTTACCCTGACTATTTATCCCATATACGCGGATCCACCCCGGAAATTCCCAAAGAACCAAGAAATGGGCTTATCTGTGATTGCGGTATAATGCAACCATACTCTTTTCCTGGAGTTCCTATGACTGAGCGCAAAATCCGCGTGATTATTGCAAAACCGGGCCTGGATGGTCACGATCGTGGGGCTAAGGTGGTTGCGCGTGCCTTACGTGATGCAGGCATGGAAGTCATCTACACTGGACTGCGCCAAACCCCTGAAATGATTGCTGAAGCTGCCTTGCAGGAAGATGCGGATGTCGTTGGCCTATCCATCCTATCGGGTGCTCACATGGCCCTAGTGCCACGCGTTTTAGAGCTACTTAAAGCCAACGGGCAAGTGCATGTCAAAGTTTTTATTGGCGGAATTATCCCCGATGAGGATATCCCTCGTCTGCTGGAAATGGGTGTGATTGGCGTTTACGGCCCTGGGGTGCTGAGCGATACTTATATTAACGATATCCGCAAAGCGGTCTTAGGCTCACCTGTGGTTTAATATCCCCTCAACGTGAGGCAGCATGACATTGGCAGCATCTGTCCTGGCAGGAGATAGATTGGCTCTCGCCCGTGTTTTATCGTTGATAGAGAATGACACTGCTGAGGGTCGTGCCGCACTGACCGATTTGTTCCCATATACTGGACATGCCCATCTGGTCGGTGTCACAGGGGCTCCAGGGACAGGTAAATCTACACTGGTCAACCAGTTGGTCCGGCATATACGGCAGACTCCTGAGCAAGATATCCCCCCGCGGGTTGCTGTCGTGGCTGTTGATCCCTCCAGCCCTTTCACAGGTGGGGCAATCCTGGGAGACCGCGTACGTATGCGAGATCTAACAGGCGATGCTGGCATCTTTATCCGTTCGATGGCGACGCGGGGTTCCTTGGGGGGTCTTGCAAAGGCTACTGCAGATGTGGTGCAGGTCTTTGATGCTGCCGGCTACCAGGTGATCTTCATCGAGACCGTAGGCGCGGGGCAGTCTGAAGTGGATATCGCTCGACTGGCACATACCACCCTTGTGGTAGAAGCACCTGGTCTGGGCGATGATATCCAGGCTATTAAAGCTGGACTTCTCGAGATTGGTGATATTCTGGTTGTGAATAAAGCTGACCGCCCGGGTGTCGAAGAAACTGAACGCGCTTTACGGGGTATGTTACGACTGGCAAAGCCAGCATCTGACCGGAAAGCCTGGGTACCGCCTATTCACCTTACAATCGCCACAGATGGCACCGGTATCGCTGAGCTGATTAACGCAATCACCCGGCACCGTGCATTTCTCCACCAGAGTGGGGGTTGGGAACGTCGCGACCAATATCGCTTGCAGGCTGAGCTGGATGCCATCTTGCGGGATGCGTTAGTAGCTCGGTGGCGTAAAACAGTTTCCGAATCCAGGTACCAGGAAGTATTATATAAACTGGTTGAAAGACGCCTCTCCCCTCACCAGGCGGTGAGTCTATTACTTGATGGCGGAGAATCCAAATGATCTATGGTGATCGAGTACGCCTACGAGCCATTGAACGAGCCGACCTGCCCAGTTGCGTTGCCTGGCTGAACGACCCGGAGGTGATCGAAGGTTTATCGTTATACGGACCGATATCCCAGGTCGCCGAGGAGGGCTGGTTTGAAAATATGCTTAAAACCCCACCGGATGAACACCCCCTGGCGATCGAGATTCGTAAAGACGATACCTGGATTCACGTCGGAAATTGTGGTTTTCACAAGGTTGATTGGCGGACCAGGAGCTCTGAGATTGGCATTTTTATCGGTGAGAAATCCTATTGGGACCGGGGATTCGGGACAGAGGTCATGCGTCTGATGCTACGCTATGGTTTCGATACACTCAATCTCAACCGTATTTTCTTGCGCGTTTTTGCGTCTAACCCGCGTGCTATACGCTCGTATGAAAAGGCGGATTTTATCCATGAAGGTCGCATGCGTGAGGCTGAATTTCGTAATGGTCAGTATGTGGATGTGTTATTGATGAGTGTATTACGCTCAGAATGGAAAGAATGACGGGAGGCTTTTATGCACTTTCCAGACACCACCCGGGCATGTGGAGGGTATGGGGAGATCAAATTATTTGCGGGGACTGGTTGCCCTGAACTGGCAGCCCATATCGCTGAATACCTGGGGTTGCCGCTTGGCGGGCGTGACGTAGTGCTTTACCCAAATGATAACCTGTTCGTCCAACTCCACAGCAGTGTGCGCGGTCAGGATGTCTATGTCATCCAGACTACCTCTCGGCCCGTGCACCGCAACTTAATGGAGCTACTTATCATGCTTCAGACCCTGCGGTTAGACTCAGCAGGGCGCGTAACTGCAGTGATCCCCTATTTATGTTATGCGCGCTCCGATAAGAAAGACCGCCCACGCGTACCGATTACAGCCCGCCTGGTTGCGGATATGATCGAGGTGGCAGGGGCAGACCGTTACATGACATTGGACCTGCATGCCGGGCAGATCCAGGGTTTTTTCTCAATCCCTGGTGATGTGTTAAGCGCTTTCCATCTGCTCAGTGGTTATGTCCGCAACCGTCTCCCGGAGATGGATGACCCGGTAGTCGTCGCCGCCGACCTGGGTTTCGCTAAAAAGGGTCGCAATTTTGCTTTAATTCTCCAGGCACCGATTGCAGTGGTTGAAAAACGCCGTACTGGCAGTGATGCACATCCCGAAGCACTCACCCTGATCGGTAATGTGAAAGACCACGATGTGATCGTGTTAGACGACGAGGTTGATACCGGTGGATCGGTTGACCAGGCAGTTAAACTGGTAAAGCAGCAGGGAGCTCGTAAGGTTTACCTGGTGTTTGTGCATCCGGTGTTCTCTGAACCCGCCGTTGACCGCCTGGCTGCCTTGCCGCTCACCGAGATCATCACCACCGATTCCGTCCCGGTCTCACCCGAACAACTCCAGAAGCTCAGCAGCAAGCTGACCGTCCTTTCGATTGCACCGCTGTTGGGTGAGGTCATCCGCCGCGCTCATGAGGGTCGTAGCGTGGGTGAGATGTTTAATGAATAGAATTTTTATAAATGCCTGAGCTACCTGAGGTTGAAACCTTTGCTAGAATACTCCGCTTGGGAGGGCGCGATAACCCTTCGTTAGTTGGAAGCAAGATAAACGGAGAGCTCCTGCTCTGGAGTCGCACACTGGCTTCTCCCTCATACCCCGAATTCCATTCGCGCATCCTCGGACAGACCATCCAGGATATTGGACGGCGCGGTAAATTCCTGCTTTTTACACTATCTTCAGATACCCTGATCATTCACCTGCGGATGAGCGGTGCTTTACTGGTTGAGGCCGAGTCAGCCCCCATTGGTAAACATTACCGGTTGGTCCTGAATTTGCAGGATGGATTGCGACTGGCTTTTAACGATCCTCGTAAATTCGGACGCGTCTGGCTAACAGCTGATCCCGATACCGTCCTGGGTGACCTGGGTCCTGAGCCGTTGGACGAGTCTTTCACCGCTCAGGTTCTCTATGAACGGCTCCATTCGTATCGCCGCCAGCTCAAACCGTTACTCCTTGACCAAACTTTTCTTGCC
>CAZPWU010000056.1:0-8764 GCA_964590325.1 uncultured Anaerolineaceae bacterium
CAGCGCCGAACAGGACTGCACCCCATATTAAACCAGATATTCAGACTTTTAGGGATTAAATTTCTGCTTGAGGCGGGCGCTCTTGCCGGTTCGGTCACGCATGAAATAAAGCTGAGCCCGACGGACATGGGCATGACGCTGGACCACCACCCTTTCAAGGCGGGGTGAGCGCATCAGAAACGTGCGCTCCACACCAATTCCGTTGCTGGCAATGCGCCGTACCGTAAAATTAGCATTGTTGCCGCCCTTACGCTGGCGGATGATGGTGCCTCTGAATTCCTGGATACGCTCGTTATTGCCTTCTTTGATACGGATAAAAACACTCACCGCGTCACCAGGTCGCAGTTCCGGGACATCCGGATTAACAGGGGCCTCGACGGCTTTAATAATTTCGTCCATAGTTATTAACCCTCACATGATTACTCGCAACATAAAGCCGCCAGAGGCGGCGCGGAGCAGCATTATAACATGCCCCCTATAATTTGGGAAGAGAAAATTTTTGCGAAAGATATCTACGCATCTGTCCTAAAGTTGAAGCCAGGTCTTTGGGGTAAGGTGCTTCAAAGCACAGCTCTGCATGAGTCAAGGGATGTTCGATCATCAAATACCAGGCGTGCAAACCTAAGCGGCCCAGGAGCGGATGCTCACCTCCGCTACCCAGGTGATAACCAGGCTTGATCTCCGAGAGGTAAATACCTTTACCGTCCCCGTAGAGGGCGTCGGCGGCGATGGGGAAACCCTGTGCCGCCAGGTGGACGCGGATTTGGTGAGTACGACCGGTCTTGGGGAGGGCTTCAACCAGTGTATATTGGCCCAGCCGCTCTAATACGCGTAAATCGGTCACGGAAGGCCTGCCCTGGCGATGGTCCACGATGGTACGGTGCTTGCGGTCGCCATCCGGAAGTAGTGGGAGCTCGACGGTCTTCTCATCCCAGGGTGGGGAACCTTTTACCAGGGCGTGGTAGGCCTTGCTAAGCTGGCGGGTCTCGAATTGGGTGTTAAGCGTCCGATGGGTTTCCGCCGTGCGAGCCAGCACCAGAACACCGCTGGTCGCGCGATCCAGGCGGTGGACAATCCACAGCCTGCCAAAGACCGGCTCCAGCAGGCTCTTCAGGTAAGGTAATTGCGGGTCGTAGCCGTCCGGTAATGTAGGCAGCCCAGCCGGCTTGTTAACCACCAGGAGGGTCTCGTCTGACCATAAGACAAGGTTACGAGGATCGAACTTCATGGAGATATTTTAATTTACCGCCACTGCCGGTTTAGCTCCCAGCAGCCGCACTTCTTTCACCTGGGTCATCGCCAGCCAAGCCAGGGCCATGAAGACCATGCTGAACAACCAAATCCAACGGTACTGGTTGCCGAGCACCTGCACCATCACCCCACCCAGCGTGGGGCCCAGGACAGCTGCCGTTTGCGAGGCGAAATAATACAGACCGGTATAGGCGCCGATCTTGCGCTCGTCGCCGTAATCGTACACAAGGGGCAGGCTGTTGACATTCACCATCGCCCACAAAGCTCCTGCCAACACCAGGATGAGGATAAAAGTGATCGGCCCCTGGATCAGAAAATATCCAGCCACCAGCAGTGCTGTCAGACCGACCAGTCCGATCTGGATCGTGCGCCGCCGGCCCAGTTTTGTCGCCAGCAGCCCGGCCGGGACGGCAAATACGATGAACGATACAGTCACCGCGCTGGCATACATGGAGGCCGTGCCAGGCTTCATCCCCAGCGTGAACACAGCAAAGGAGGACAGTGCTGTCTCCAGGGCATTAAAGGCCATGAACCACAGCAAGATGCCGAGCAAGACGAATAAGCCGCTTTTTTCGGGGTTGCGAACCACGGTCTTGATATTGGCGATGACCCCAGATGTCCCCGGCACCGGCTCGCCGGCCGCGATCCGAGGCGGCTCTTTGACAACCAACAACACCACTACCATAGCAGCGACCAGTGCCACGGCCCCGGCGAAAAACGGTGCCGCACGGCCAAAAGAGGTAAAAAGGTAACCGCCCACGAAATACGCCAGCAAGCCGCCCACCCCGCCCATCAGGTTGATCGCGCCGTTGGCTTTGCTGCGCTCTTCGGGGTCGAACAAGTCTCCCAGCCAGGCGATCGTTGGCGAACGGAACAGCGCCATCCCAAAGTTGGTGATCAGGATAAACACCATGATCCCCAGCACGGTCTGGGCCAGTGGGATGTAGATGAAACCCAGGACAGCGATCGGCAGCCCCAATAAGATCCACCCTTTGCGCCGCCCAAACCGGTTCCAGGTACGGTCGCTGCGTTCGCCCACCCACGGCTGGACAAAGATGTTAATAACATTGTCCCAGGTCATAATGAACAGCGCCAGGCTGGGTGCTAGGCCGAACCCTACCACCTTGGGGATCTCCCGCCCCTCTGCAAGTAGCTGGCGCTCGAACTCGGGGTTACCCGCCTGGAGGAAAATGGGGATGTATTGGTTAAAAATCGGCCAGATAATACTGATGCCTAAAAAGCCGAAACCGACCAGCAATGTCTTTCCGTAAGGGAAGCGCTTTTCCATAATTCCTCCTGAAGTTTCTACTGACCTGAAATCTTTTTAAGGAATGCGCGGTCATCCGGTGTCAGTGGGGCGCGCGCCAACAGGTCAGGGCGGCGCTTCCAGGTGCGTAGCAGGGCCTGTTCTCGCCGCCAACGGGCAATACGCCCATGGTCACCCGAAAGCAAGACCTCGGGCGCCTGCCAGCCGCGGAACTCCGGTGGGCGAGTGTAATGCGGATATTCGAGCAGCCCCGAGGCATGCGAGTCATCCCAGGCCCCATCCGGGTCGCCTAAAACCCCGGGGATCAGGCGTGCCACGGCGTCAATCACTACTAAAGCAGGCAGCTCGCCCCCGCTGAGCACATAATCCCCGATCGAGACCTGGTCGGTCACGAGATACTCCCGCACGCGCTCGTCCACCCCTTCATAACGCCCGCACAGCAGGGCCAGGTGAGGGTGCTGAGCGAGCTCCTGGGCTACTCCCTGGGTGAAAACGCGCCCCTGCGGCGTGAGCAGGATCACCGGGCAGCCCGGCGGGGACCCCAACACACCCTCTACCGCCGCGAAGATCGGCTCCGGCTTCATCACCATCCCACCGCCCCCGCCGTAGGGCTCGTCGTCGGTGACGTGATGCCGGTCGGTCGTCGCGTCACGGATATTGTGTACCTTTACCTCCACCAGACCCCTCTGGAGGGCGCGCTGCAGGATGCTGGTTTGCAGATAAGGTTCAAAGACCTCTGGGAAAAGGGTGAAGACATCAAAACGCATGCCACCATTCTAGCCTCATGAGGGAAGATTAGCAAGGTGGTGATAATTATCAGTACCAGTTATCAGTGAAAAGTAGATAAATTTCCGATGGTTACTGATTACTACTCATCGACAACTGATCACTGGCCCTTGTCTTGACTTCCCTTCCCTGCCGATGGTAATATGAAGATATGTACCTTAGAGGTAACAAATGGACGATGACGCGCCGGCGCCGAAAGCCCTCCAGCCCCTGGCGCATACTTCTGCTAGTCGTGCTGGTGGGAGCCGCGCTGTATTTCACCCAGGTGGTCGTGCCAGCCACACCACCACTCTTCATACCCACTCCTACCCACACGCGCAGCCCCGAATCCTTCACCAGCGAAGCAGAAGCTTTCTTTAAAGAAGGCAAATTGACCCAGGCTATCGATGCATACAAACAAGCCATCCAGGCCGATCCCAAAAACCCCTCCAATTACGTGGCGTTGGCACGTGCGCAGGTCTTTGCTGGAAACTATACTGAGGCCAAGATTACGGCCGAGGATGCCCTGATCCTGAATCCCAACAACTCTATGTCACACGCTGTCAAAGCCTGGGCATTGGACAAATTAGAAGATTATCTGGAGGCGGAAGCCTCTGTAAAACAGGCTCTGGATCTAGATCCAAATAATGCCCTGGCACACGCCTACCTTGCCGAAATCCTGATCGATAAAGGGGACTTTGGCGACATCCAGACCGCGATTGACGAATCCCATAAAGCCCAAACATTGGCCCCCAACCTACTGGAGACACACCGGGCGCGCGGCTATGTATTGTATGCTACCCAGAATTATGCCGGCGCCATCCAGGAATATAAGTCGGCGATCGCCATCAACGATAAGCTCTGGGATCTGCATTATTCTCTCGGGTGGACCTATCGTTTTGACCAACAATATGACCTGGCTGTCAAAGAGATGCTTGAAGCAATAGCCCTCAACCCGACTAATCCCGACATCCCCACCGACGTCTCCCGTACTTATGCCACCCTGGGCCAGTTTCCAAAGGCAGTCCAGTCAGCCGAACAGTCGCTTAAGATCAACCCATCTGACCCTCGATTGCATGGTAACCTGGGCGTGATGTTGTATAAAAACAAGGAATATGAGAAAGCCGCCATTGAACTGGCCCTGGCCGTGCGCGGCGGCACCACAGCCGATGGTGTCGTCGTCAAAGGTCTGCCCCTGGCACCTGGTCGGGTGGCGGATGAATATTACTCTATTTATGGGCTGTCCCTGACCCATTTAGACCGCTGCACTGAAGCAGTGCCCATCTTCCAGCTCATCTTGCAGAATATCGCTGAAGATCAGATAGCCTATTACAACGCCAAAGAGGGGATAAACTACTGCCAGCAGAACCTGGGCACACAGTCCCCAAAAACCACAGGGACGCCAACCCCGAAGAACACGGGTAAACTGACACCGACACCATGATCTGGGATAGCTTGAAATGAATCGCGACCTGATCGGAAAATCCCTCTTTCGCCCGGCAAAACCGCGCTCAAATGTTTACCGGATCATGGCCCTGATTTGCTTGATCCTGGGAGGGGTATGGCTCATTGTCCATTTCCGCACCGGCGAGGTCAAGCCGCTGCTCCTGCCCACCCCCACGCCAACGCGCACAGCCAATTCCTACATCCAGGAGGCTGAGGCTTATTTTGCCGCCGGAAGGCTGGACGACCCCCTCTCCGACAACGATGCGATTGACACCTATATCCAGGCTACTAAGGTAGATCCGACCAACGCCAGGGTGTGGAGCGAACTGGCCCGCATTCAAACCTACTCCTCGAGCCTGCTGAGCAGCGATGATCAGCGTCTGGAACGCCTGAACCAGGCACAGGAATCCGCCAGAAAAGCGGTTGAGCTGGCCCCCGATGATAGCTCCTCCCACGCCATCCTTTCCTTTGTCCTGGACTGGAACGCTTCAAGCAACCTGATCTCAGATGACCAACGCCAGGCTTACCTCAACGAGGCCGAGGGTCAAGCCGTGCGTGCTCTGCAGCTAGACCCGAACAACGCCACCGCCCTGGCTTTTTACGCCGAGGTTCTGCTGGACCAGCAGAACTGGGACCAGGCTCGCCAGTATGCCGAACAGGCTGTGGCACGTGCACCGGACTCTATGGATGCCCACCGCGTCTATGCGACCGTGCTCGAAGCCCTCAGTTACTATCGCGACTCCATCAACGAGTATAAAAAAGCCTCTGATATTACTCCAAACTTTACTTATCTCCACCTGCGCATTGGCCTGGGCTACCGTAACTTGAAGGTCTACGATACGGCACTCTCTTACTTTGACAGAGCCGCCAGCATTAACCAGCAGCTGGGTGTAAAAGACCCCAGCCCTTATATTGCCATCGCCAAGACGTACGCCCAGAAGGGTGAGTTCTTTCGCGCCTCACTCAATGCCGAGAAGGCACTCTCGTATGCCCCATCCAGCCCCGACACCTACGGGCAGCTGGGCAGCATTTATGTCCAGGCCCGCAACTACGAGTCGGCCCTGCCAGCCTTGAAATGCGCCGTGGATGGGTGCACTACCGAGGAGAATGAGACCGCCAACCTCCTGGTTACATCGGGTTTGTTAAAAGAAAGTGTCGCTGTACGACCTCTATCCCTGACCAACCTCACCGTGGCTTATTATTATATCCGCTATGGATCGGTGCTGGCTTATCTGAGCGATGCCAAAAATGGACGCTGTGAAAAAGCGCTCGGACTGATGGCCCAGCTGCGCAGTTTTTCGAAAGACCCGGACCTTCTCGACAATGCCATAATCATCGAAGGGACCTGCCAAATGTTGATGGGGACACCGTCGCCCTGAGAATTAAAATTTCGGAAAAAACCTTTTTCCCCCTTGACTTTCAACAAAAATCCAGGTATCATACAGGCACGATTTAGCACTCGAACCAAGAGAGTGCTAAATCGTGTGGCTTGAATCTCAATATCTCATTCCGTGTTAGGAGGTAAATATGTTATCACTCAAACCCCTGGGTAGCCGCGTAGTGGTGGAACCGATTGAACAAGAAGATGTCACCGCTGGCGGGATTGTGCTTCCCGAAACTGCCAAAGAGAAGCCCCAGAAGGGCAAAGTTCTGGCCGTAGGCCCTGGCGATCGCGACGAAGATGGCAAACGTATCCCAATGGATGTCGCCGTTGACGATACCGTGTTGTTTGCCAAATACGCCGGCACAGAGATCAAGCTTGATGGCAAGAAACTGCTCATCATGCGTGAGAGCGATCTGTTGGCAATTGTCGTTTAACTATCTTATCTCATATTGAAGGAGTAATGATCTATGGCAGCTAAACAAATTGTATTCGCTGAAGAAGCCCGCCGTCGCTTGCAGCACGGCATGGACACTCTGGCGTTGGCCGTGGTAACGACCCTGGGACCCAAAGGACGCAACGTGGCCTTGGATCGTAAGTTCGGGTCGCCGACCATCACCCATGACGGTGTGACCGTAGCGAAGGAAATTGAACTGGAAGACCCCTTTGAAAACATGGGGGCGCAACTGCTCGAGGAAGCCGCCTCCAAAACCAATGACATCGCCGGCGATGGCACCACCACTTCCACTGCCCTGGCGCACGCCATCGTCACCGAGGGCATGAAGAACCTGGCCGCCGGCGCCAACCCCATGCTGGTTAAGCGCGGCATCGAGTCAGCCTCCAAAGCGGTTGCTGATAAGATCAGCGAGCAGGCCATCGAAGTCACCACCAGAGAAGAAATCGCCAACGTGGCTTCCATCTCTGCCCAGGACCGCACCATCGGTGAGCTGATCGCCGACGTGATGGATAAGGTCGGCAAGGATGGTGTGATTACAGTAGAAGAGTCCAAGACCCTGGAATTTGAGACCGAATACGTCGAAGGTATGCAGTTCGACCGCGGCTACATCTCCCCCTACTTCATCACCGACCCCGAGCACATGGAAGCCTCGGTTTCAGATGTTTACCTTCTGGTCTACGACAAGAAGATCTCCGCCGCCGTCGATATTGTGCCCATCCTTGAAAAACTGGTCCAGATCGGCAAGCGTGAGCTGGTTGTCATCTCTGAGGATGTCGATGGCGAAGCTCTGGCAACCCTGGTTTTGAACAAGCTGCGGGGCATGCTCAACGCGATCGCCGTCAAGGCACCTGGCTTTGGTGATCGCCGCAAGGCCATGCTGCAGGATATCGCCGTCCTGACCGGCGGTACCGTCATTTCCGACGAGACCGGTCGCAAGCTGGAAAGTGTCACCATCCAGGACCTGGGTAAGGCTGAGAAAGTCGTCGTCACCAAGGATGACACCACCATCATCGGTGGTAAGGGTGATTCGGCGATGATCAAGGGGCGCATCGAGCAGATCCGCGTGGAAATTGACAAAAGCACCAGCGATTACGACAAGGAAAAACTGCAGGAGCGCCTGGCCAAGCTATCGGGCGGCGTCGCCATCATCCGTGTGGGTGCGGCGACTGAGACCGAGCTGAAAGAGAAGAAACACCGCGTCGAGGACGCTCTCTCCGCTACCCGCGCCGCCGTCGAGGACGGGATCGTCCCAGGTGGTGGCGTGGCGCTGATCAACGCCATGAAGGCGCTGGACGGCATGAAGATGGACAGCGAAGATGCCCAGATCGGCGTGAACATTGTCCGCAAGGCCCTGGAAGTGCCCATGCGTAAGATCGCCGAGAACGCCGGCAAAGATGGCTCGGTTGTGCTCGAGACCGTCCGACGGATGCATAAAGACAAGAAGAACCTGAACATCGGCTATGACGTGATCAAGGAAGAGTACCTTGACATGATCAAGGGCGGGGTGATCGACCCGGCTAAAGTGACCAAGGGTGCCCTGGAGAATGCAACCTCAATTGCTGCCATGATCCTGACCACCGAAGCTTTAGTCACCGAGATCCCAGAGAAGGAAAAACCCTCCCCGATGCCACCTGGTGGCGGCGGAATGGATTACTAAGATTAAGCCCGATAGACAGCATGACACACCTCGAATCTCATTTTCGAGGTGTGTCTGCCTTTTTCAACCCCTACAAGAACCTGTCTTTGACAATTCATCCCTCTCGTGCTACAATGCAACTCGTTAGCAAAGAATTTTGAACCCGGCCGGTAGCCCGGCCTGCAACACCCATCCCAATCTCGCACGAAGACAATGATGTTCGTGGAAATCCGGAAGTGATCGCATGCCTCGGTCGGAAAGTCTCTACCGAGGCATTTTCGTTATTATTTATGATTACACACAAAGGAACAAAGGACACTAAGAAACTACTATAATGAATGACAAGAAATTGCGCATCATCCCCCTAGGGGGACTGGGGGAAGTCGGCAAGAACATGATGGCCTATGAGTATGGGGAAAACATCCTCATCGTTGATACCGGCCTGATGTTCCCCGAGAATGACATGCTGGGGATCGACTACATCATCCCTGATATTCAATACTTACTCGATAAAATCCGTTGGGTGAGGGGCATCGTCGTCACCCACGGGCACGAAGACCA
>CAZPWU010000057.1:0-8740 GCA_964590325.1 uncultured Anaerolineaceae bacterium
TAAGAACCAAGGGATTATTCTTTAACAAACAAAAACAGACTATCATCTTACCGCCACAGGTAGGGCGAGAAAAGCGACAGACTGCCGTATAAACGTGAGTGGCGAGGGTGGGACTTGAACCCACAACCAAGGGCTTATGAGTCCCCTGCTCCACCGTTGAGCTACCTCGCCGTGGGGTAGAGCGGCAAAATGTTACTACGCTCTGCCGGTTTTGTCAACAATTGTTAAAATCTATAACGGTCTGTGAACAATATATAGGGCTAATTTTTCCAAAGCATGGCGTTCCTGGCAATCTGGTAACCCCTTCAGAGAATCAAGACCACGGTCTACATACTGGCGGGCTATATTTAACGCTTGCTGGATCGCTCCACTCTGACGGATCGATGTCAAGAGACGTGCCATGCATTCCTCGTCACAGATACTGCTATCCAAAATTGTCTTCATATCCTGGTCTTCGGGATAAGTCTCGACGTAATAGAGCGCAGGTAAGGTGACCAGCCCCTGGCGTAAATCACTGGCTAGCGGTTTTCCAACCGTGGCTTGTTCGCCTGTAAAATCGAGCACATCGTCGATGATTTGAAATGCCATGCCGATCTGGTAACCAAAATTGCGTACCTTCTCTGTCATGCTTTCATCTACTGAGCTGATGAGTGCAGCGGATGTAGCGGCTGTTTCAAACAGTGACGCGGTTTTGGCGTATATCCGACGGAAGTAATCCTCACGACTCACCAGGTTGTGGTTGGCAAACAGTTGGGTAATTTCACCGTTGACAATCGTCGCCAGGTTTTCAGCGAACAAGCGCATGACGGGCACGGAATTTGTCTCAGCGGCCAGGGCCGCTGCTCGAGCGAATATATAATCTCCGGTTAGAACTGTAGCCGCTGGGGACCAACGTGCATTGAGTGTGGGCATCCCCCGCCTGAATAATGATCCATCGATCAAGTCGTCGTGAACCAGGGTCGCGGTATGAAGCAGTTCGATCGCAGCAGCCAGGGTGATCAGGCGATCTTTATCTGCACCCAGCATTCCACCGGTGAGAAGGGTGATTGCAGGTCGGATACGCTTTCCCCCTGAAGCTAATAAGTGTTGCAGCGCGGAATTCAACTCCGGATGGTGCCCATCAGATTGGGAACGCATCCGTTCTTCAACCTGGTGGATAAGTCCCTGTACGGGCTCAAAGAATGTATTATCGATCAAGCCTGTTCTCTCCAGTTAAACAGCATCGTCGCGTTTTGCGTTGTGGTTTCAGCGACCAAAGCAAATGGTTGCTTGTGAAGTTCAGCTATTTTATCTATTACCAGGCGAACGTATGCCGGTTCATTGCGTTGACCCCGGTGTGGGTGTGGTGTCAGGAAAGGTGCATCCGTTTCGACGAGTAGATGAGTCAATGGTATCGCTGTTACAAGCTGCTGGAGCTTCGAAGCATTATGAAATGTCACTGGGCCAGTGATGCCTATTTTAAAGTTAAGTTCAATCGCCTGACGGGCTGTATCCAGATCCCCTGAATAGGAATGGAGTACCCCGGGTCGGAGGGCTAGTCGTGGATGATCAGTTTTTAAATCGGCAATCCACTCTATCAATATACTCAATATATCCGAACTTGCCTGTCGACTGTGTATGATGACCGGGAGGTTATTTTGTGCTGCCAGTCTCAATTGCTCACGAAATAGCTGCCTTTGTAATTCCCTCGGGGCTTGATCACGGTAATAATCCAGGCCAATTTCACCGATTGCAACGACCTTAGGATGTTTGGTCAGATTATTGATTTGATCAAATGACCCGTCGTTCCAGGTCGTAGCATCATTGGGATGAATACCTACGGCAGCATAGACTTCAGGATATTTCTCGCTCAAGTTTACTGCTTCAAAGCTTGACGAGATATTAATCCCTGGATTGACGATGTGAGTTAATCCTGCTTTTTTCGCCCTTTCTAAAACCTCGAGCCGATCGTTTTCGAATGCCGAAAAGTCTAGATGACAGTGGGTATCAGTGAGGACGGCATGGCTAATTTCTGTCACTTATTTCAATCCTGCAATACGCAGCCCATCATCAAGAATGCTCTGTACGCGGTCCTGGTGGGTCGTCTCACAGTAGACGCGCATGATTGGCTCAGTGCCTGAAAAGCGGATCAGCATCCAACCACCATCCTCCAAATTAAATTTATAACCATCCGTGGTATCTAATCCAACCACATGAAAACCGCCAATCTTTGCGGGTTTGGCATCCAGGATGCATTGCTCGCGTTCCTGCCGATCACCGATGAAAGGGGTATCCACTCGATCGTAATAATGGGCTCCTACTTTGCTGAATAAAGCCTCAATCAGTTCTGATGGTTTACAGTCCATTTTAACCATCATATCGAGGATATAGAGACCTGCCACGATGCCGTCGCGTTCCGGCACATGCCCTCGGAATGCATATCCACCCGATTCTTCACCACCGATCATGGCGTTTGTCTCCAGGAATTTCGGAGCCACATATTTAAAGCCCACACCGGTTTCGTATACAGGTACATTATATAATTTTCCTAATTTATTCAACATGGTAGTGGTTGAGAGGGTCTTGACAATTGGCCCTCGTTCACCACGTACCTCGAGCATATAGTAAGCTAACAAAGCGAAAACTCGTAGCTGATCTATAAACTGACCCGTCTCATCGCCAAGACCGACGCGATCCGCATCACCGTCGGTGATAATCAAGACATCTGCACCTTGAGCGACCGTTTCGCGTAATCCGACATTCACATTGGGGGGGATAGGCTCTGGGCGTGTCATTTCAGGGAATAGTGGATTACGGATATTATGGATCTCGATCACCTGCGTCTTACCACCCGATAGGAGATTAGGGAACCAGCCGGACCCATTACCCCACATGGGATCTATCAAAACCTTGAGACCAGCATCCTTAATCGGCTGTAGATCGACTAATTTATGGATCTGTGCAATATAGGCTGGCACAGGATCGAAACGGATAACTGACCCATGGGATTCCGCTTCGCGAATGGGTATTCGCTTAACCTTGGCTTCAGATAATGGGATACGCGCTTCTATCTCCATCAAGCCAGCCGGGTCTATGGCTCCGCCGTGTTGGTCGCGGACTTTAAACCCATTGTCCGTTGCGGGGTTATGAGAGGCGGTGATATTAACTGCACCCACAGCATGTTTATTAATAACAGAGTATGAGATCACAGGGGTCGGCGTGGCACCATCGGTCAGGTAAACCCTCAGGTTATTGGCAGCCAGCACTTCTGCTGCGGCTGCGGCAAAATATTCTGAATCGAAGCGTTTGTCATATCCCACGACAACCCATTCGTTACGCAAGCCTTTTTCCAGCAAATAATCAGCAAAACCCTGAGCACAGCGGCGTACATTATCGAATGTATAGTCTTCAGCGATGGTGCCTCGCCAACCGTCAGTGCCAAAGTGAATTTTCCCAGACATGAGGCCTCCATGATGTACGTATTGAAACGGATTGTATTATATCAAGGGATAAGGGGAGGGGCATAGGGAATTTATTTTTTAGAGTGCTATAATGCCTTCCATATCAAAGGAGTTGTATATGTTAAGAATCCTTAATTTTAATAAATTGATCAATTGTAGATACCTTACCCCCTCAAACAACTGCAATGTTATACTTATTATCTTCTTGAACAAGGATTATTGAAGAGTTAGCGATATGAACGTTGATAAGATATACCTGGATTACGCCGCGACGACACCGGTGGACAGGCGTGTTATCGAGGTGATGCTTCCTTTTTTTGACCGTGATTTCGGAAATCCATCCTCAGTGCATGCTTATGGTCAACATGCCGAGGCTGCCCTTGAGTCGGCGCGTTATCTCGTGGCTCAACAATTAAATTGCACCCTGAACGAGGTGATCTTTACCTCCTGTGGCTCGGAGAGCGATAACCTGGCTCTGCGTGGAGCGGCGTTTGTCGCCCGGCAGAGGCGTGGTGCCAACCACATCCTCATCAGTCCAGTGGAACACCATGCAGTCACTCGGACTGCTGAACAACTGGCTGATCTCTATGGATATGAATTGGAATATCTTCCGGTTGATGCCAATGGACAGGTGCATCCGGAGGATGTGTCAGCTCGATTACGTTCGGATACCGCGGTTGTGTCGGTTATCTATGCCAATAACGAAATTGGGACCGTCAACCCAATCCCTGCCATTGGTGAGATCTGCCGGCAGAGAGGAACAACCTTCCATTCGGATGCAGTCCAGGCTGCGGCTTACCTGCCTGTGGATGTGCAGTCCCTTAATGTCGATTTATTATCAATTGGAGCCCATAAGTTTTATGGACCCAAAGGGATTGGTGCGCTGTATGTACGCAGAGATACCCCTTTAATCCCAACCCAAACTGGCGGGGGGCAGGAGTTCGGCTTGCGCGCCGGTACGCAGAATATCCCTTATATTATTGGGTTGGCAGAGGCGTTTCGTCTTGCTCAGACTGAACGTGAAATTCGTGTGGCCAGATTAATGCCTTTACGGGATCATATAATCGGTAATATCTTGGAGGCGATTCCCAATTCGTGTTTGACCGGTCATCCCACACAACGGTTGCCCAATCATACCAGCTTTGTCTTTGAGAGGGTGGACGGGAATGCACTAATAATGTTATTGGATGTTGCGGGATTTGCCTGTTCTTCCGGATCAGCTTGCAAGACGGGAGATCCAGAGCCATCCGATGTGCTCACCGCCATTGGTTTGAAACGCGAATGGGCTCTGGGTTCCCTACGGGTGACCCTGGGTATTGATACAACACCTGATGACATCGACCTCTTCTTAAGAACGTTACCAGATATCGTGGCACGCATGCGTAAGATATCATGACGACGCGGTTTAGATAGAGATAGCATCGAAATGGTTGATCGATGAGTGATCGCAAGAGAATTGTCGTTGCTATGAGCGGTGGAGTGGATAGCTCAGTCGCAGCGGCCCTACTGGTAAACCAGGGTTATAACGTTACCGGTATGATGCTGCGTCTCTGGAACGATCCGGCTACAGCCGGGTCTAATCGTTGCTGTTCCCCAGAAGCCATGGCGATGGCCCGAAGCGTGGCTGCGAGGCTCGGGATATTATTTTACGCTGTCGATGCTCAGGATATATTCAGGCAGAAGGTTGTCCAATATCTTATAGATGGCTACTCCCAGGGAATTACCCCAAATCCTTGCCTGGCATGTAATAGATATATCCGTTGGGAGTTTTTACTCGACCATATCCTGACCTCAGGGATTGAGTTGATGGCGACAGGTCACTATGCCCGATTACGCCGCGCTGATAATGGTTGTATTCAACTGCTGCGTGGGTCAGATCAAAGCAAGGACCAATCTTACGCGTTGAGTATGCTCAGCCAGGAAAAATTGGAACATACGATCTTCCCTCTCGGTGATTATACTAAGCCTGAAGTCCGGCAGTTGGCGCGCGATTTTGTCCTACCGGTTGCAGAACGTCCCGAAAGTCAGGATCTATGCTTTACAGGTGACAGCGACTACCGTGATTTTATATTACGTCATACCACGGGGGCTGTAAAACCGGGGCCAATCCTAAACCCCCAAGGGCAGCTTATCGGGCAGCACAATGGACTGGCATTATATACCATTGGGCAGCGTAAAGGGATTGGTATTCCTGGCCCTGGTCCATTGTATGTCTTGGATAAGGATCTAGCCCAAAATGCCCTAATTGTAGGTAACCATGACGGGTTGGGCAAGCAGTCTATAATGGTATCCGAGGTAAATTGGGTAGCAGGGTCGACACCCCAATTGCCATTCCGATCACAGGTAAAAATCAGGTATCACTCTAGAGAGACCTGGGGTACAGTTACACCGCAGCAAGATACAAGTGCTCAGGTTCAGTTTGATGAACCCGTATCAGCTATTACCCCGGGCCAGATCGCAGTATTTTATGACAGTGATGTGTGCCTTGGGGGAGGGATCATTCAGCAGGTTTATCCGGAACCAATAGCTTGAGGATAGCAAGAGTCTCGCGTTTGCTACCGCTCCCGCCTTCTCCTCCCGGACCAACACAAGATGGACAGCCATCGGTGCATTCGCAGGCTGAGACGAGATCGCAGGCTTGTGCGATCAATTCATCATGGATTTCAAACAGACGCTCGCTAAAGCCAATCCCCGCGGGGACCTGGTCGTAGATTGCTACCACAGGTTTGCCATCGGATAATGAAGATTGGGGATCGGAATGGACGCCCAGATCACGGACATCGCACATCAGAAATAGGGGTGCCAGGTTACCGAGAACAAACGCTAATCCAGCTAATCCACTGCGGATTCGCACAGCGGTTTCTGCACGGCGGTGGCAAGACGGGCATAAAGTGATCAAGTTAGATAATTGGTTGGCTTGCTCGACCGTCATAAATGAGCGAAAAGGACTGATGTGGTGGACGGGGTGGGCATGTCCTTGTTCCGGTAAACCACAGACCTGGCAGCGATATCCATCCCGTGCACGCGCCCGATCGCGTTGTGTTGGCCAATTTGGACCATAATCGTTGGGGGTATTCGACCATACCCTCTGTTCTTCTAATTGTTCAACCGTCTTATCAGCTAACGTCAGCCAATAGCTGGTAGTCTGAAGTGTGTTTGGAGGTAATAAAACTTCGCCAAGGCCGAGGGTTTCATTGGTAAACCATTTTATTTTTCGAAAGCCAACTACCTGGCTTGTGATGGTGATTTCACCATGGGTCTTTAAACCGCCCAAAATATCCTGCTCATCGTATTTTTCTAACATCTGCACGACCGATTGCTGTCGCGGTTCAGTATAATAATCGACATCAGCGAGGTGTAAGTGAGCGATGTGTGTTTCAAGATCAAGGTCATCGACCAGGTAGCTCCTTGCCTCGTGAAGGTAGACCGCGCCTGGGTGTACCATCCAGGTCGCGCTTGGGATGTCCACCTCACCAATGATCTGTGAGCTATTGTTATCCTCCACTTGTAAGACAATCGTTTCTGGGGATGCACTTCGTAATGAAACCTCTTCAGCCGGATATTGGTCTGCCAGCCAGAAATAGCGATTGCCGGTATGTCGGAGGATGCCTTCTTCTTGCAGGAACTCTAAGAATTCCCTCAGATGAGGAGCATCAATGTCCCCAAAAGCTTCACCTTCTTGGAAAGGTAGTTCGAAAGAAGAGCAGCGCAGATGCGCCAGGAGGATCAGCAGGTTATCTGGGTTTATGAGTGCTTGTTCAGGTGAACGACCGAAAAAATACTCCGGGTGATGTGCTAAAAATTGGTCTAACGGGTTGGCCGATGTTATCAGGACGGCTAACGAAGCTTCGCTAGTACGACCAGAGCGACCCGCCTGCTGCCAGGTTGCCGCGATGGTGCCGGGATAACCCGTTAATACCGTCGCGCCCATTCCACCGATATCAATGCCGAGCTCAAGTGCGTTTGTGGCCACGACCATACGGATCGATCCCTGTCGAAGACCGCGTTCGATCATGCGACGCTCATGAGGCAGATAGCCCCCTCGATACCCTCTGATCACTTCATCTGCCATTTGTTGACGGGGAGGTGTAATGACGGGTGAAGAAGTATAGGCGGTTTTTAGATAGGTCAGGATCAGTTCTACAGTTCGACGCGCCCGTCCGAAAATGATCGTCTGGACATTGTATTCCAGCAGGTCCTCTGCCAGGCGTACAGCTTCTTGCAATGAGCTGCGTCGTAAACCTAAATCCGGTTTGATAACGGGGGGGTTGTACAATAAAAAGTGTTTTATACCGCGAGCGGCTCCATCATCATCTACTAATAATACAGGTTCCTCAATTAATTTATATGCTAATTCGGCTGGATTACCAATTGTCGCTGATGTGAGAATGAATTGGGGATTGGACCCATAAAAATGTGCAATGCGCTTTAACCGCCTTAGCACATTAGCTACATGAGAGCCAAACACGCCGCGATAGGTATGGATTTCATCAATGACGACAAATTGCAAACTACGGAAGAAACCTGCCCAGGCAGTATGGTGAGGAAGGATACCCATATGCAACATATCTGGGTTGCTGATGATTAATCTAGCAGTATTGCGTATAGAAGTTCGCGCGTTTTGTGGGGTATCGCCGTCATAGATCGCCAGCGGAACCGGGTAAGTTGATCCAGAGGGATGAGAGCGAGATGTCCTCTCAGACGAATGCGGATCGCTGATAGCTGATAATATATCAGTGATCGCCGCTTGTTGGTCTTGCGCAAGCGCTTTGGTTGGAAATAGATATAGGGCATGAGCAACTGGATTACGTAGCAGGTAATCTAGAACTGGCAGGTTATAACATAAAGTTTTCCCACTGGCAGTACCCGTTACGACGACAATATTATAACCAGCCTGGGCATGCTCCCATGATGCTGCCTGGTGAGTATACAACGCTTGAATACCTATCGATTTCAAAGCTCTGACCAGGATATGGCTAAGGCTTGCCGGGAAGTCTACAAAACGGGCTGGCTGGGCGGCTAATGAGCGCCACTCAACAATATTAGTGGCGATATCCGGATCTGACTTCCAATGGCTCAAGAGTGAGGAGAGTGTCATAAGGTAGTGGGGTATATTTTACCCTCTTCTCACCAAACCTTAATGCTTACATAAAACACTTGCTATTGACCCACCCTCCTTTTCCGGTTATCCTTAAAGCCAGATATCAACTAATAATTAGAAGATACATTTTTAAACCGATATGCTGGTGAATCGTTCACATTATACATATAATAATTCTTTGGTATCCCGCCGTAGTTTT
>CAZPWU010000058.1:0-8710 GCA_964590325.1 uncultured Anaerolineaceae bacterium
AGGCTTCCAGCCGCGCAGTCTCACCGGAGAAGAAGGCATAGCGGTCTGTGCGTAAATTCACCATCAACGGCGTTAACGCTTCACGGTAAACAAAATAAGCTGGTTTGGGCTGCCGCTCCACGTCCATGATGGCCTTCATCCAGCCTGCAGGAAATGCATCGATGAACAAGTGAATTGCGCAGGAATTCAGGCGGCAATCCCTCCGGTACGCCTCCGCCATCAAGCGTGTGATCCAGGCTTGGTGCCGCTGGCTGGCATCCACCCAACCCTTCAAGGTGTGCTGGGTATCGAACCACATGAAATGGTAATCGCCTGTCTGGGCATTCAGGATTTGCCTGGGATTCCAAACTTTTTCCTCCTCAACTGTGTGCGGCAGCCATTCCGGTGGATAACGGCTACGCATTATGTCGACCGGGTCCAATCCCTCTGAACCAAATTCGCCACAGGCGTAAAACCAGCCGGGTTTCACCGGCTGCCAGTAGCCCTTATGTAGCTTGCCCAGATCAACCCCGTGTCCGTTGTACCAGCCGCAGTAGCAGTGGTTATCCGGGAGGCCCGGCGCGGGTGGGTCGTAATCACCGTCCACCGGCTTGATGACCCGGTCCGGGTTTGCCAGCCGGACAGCCTGGTCGGCAGCCGTAAAAAAGCTTTCCAGCTCCGGGCGTGCCAGGTGGCGGTAGACCTGCACCCCCGAGACAAAGGGGCGCTCTTTCGCAGGGAGCGGCTCGTTGATATAACTGATCAGGATATTGCATGGATGGCAGCGCACCAGTCGCTCCATCTCCTCCGCCTGCCGCACAGCCTCGCTGAACTGGTTCCGGCGCAGAACGGCAAACAAGGGTAGGTCGGTCTGTGTCATCAGGCCAAGCTGGTCACACCTCTCGTAGACTTCAGCCTGCACGGGCCGCTGGGTCAGGCGCCAATAGTTCAGGTGGCAGATCTTAGCCAGCAGGATGTCATCCCGCAACTGCTCCCAATCCTTTTTTATGACATCCTGTTGCTCAAAACCCATCGTGTTGCTCCGCGCAGACGGACCTCTTGACCATTGAGATAAAAACGCCCTTTCGGCTCACTGGTATCGTCCATGCGGAATGAACGCATACCGAATTGGCAGGCTCGCTTATCCAGCAGCAGGTTATTT
Source organism: uncultured Anaerolineaceae bacterium (assembly GCA_964590325.1). GTDB lineage: Bacteria > Chloroflexota > Anaerolineae > Anaerolineales > UBA4823 > CAZPWU01. The sequence goes on from CAZPWU010000058.1 coordinate 1,142, forward strand.
TCATCATGTACGCTCACCCGCGCCTGGTAAAGCCAAGGATTCTCAGTATCCCAAACCCGAGGTTCAGGCACCTCAAACGGCACCCGGAAATAATTGATCCCCGGTCCTAACGGACCATCCGGCTTACACTTTAAATCCCGAGAAACCGTCCCCCGGAAGTTCTGCCCGAAGACTGAAAGCTCCAGGGTCGCTGGCTTTCGCAGTCTGTGGCAGTTGTAGACCTCAACCCAGGCCTCAGCGCATTGTTCTTCCAGGATCGGGCGAATAAAAAGGTCATGGATGTGTACAGGCGCGCGGGCTTCAATTGATACAGGCTGGTAGATTCCCATGCCTGGCGGACAGTGATGCCAGCCTAGCTGGGAATCGTCCCAGCCAGGACCGGTCGCTGCGTACAGCTTGTCGCCTTCATACAGATGACCGTCCTCCCCCCAGGAGCTGTTGCCCATGCAGATGGCATCGTTCTCTACATGCACAAGCAGTGTGTTCTCGCCCAGATGGGCAACAGAGGTGAAGTCAAACTCGAAAGGCGCAAAAAAGCCTTCATGGGAACCTAAATAAGTTCCGTTGATGAAAACATGCGCCCGGTAATCCACGCCCCGGAAGCAGATGAACGACGCTCCCTTGGCAAGCATATCTTCGGTGATCTGGAAGGTCGTCCGATAGTAAGCCGTGGCGCGGCCGAGCGGACCGCTATAATGCGGGATGCGTACGCTTTGCCATGGACCGGTCCCGATGATAGGCCCAAGACCATCCGCCAGGTCAGCTTCAGTCTGCAGGCGCCAAACAAACCGTTCCAGGGGGAGTGTGAGGCGCGTCGGTTCCAGCGATGGGGTAAGATTGCGCTGGAACTTCGCATATCGACGCCGGTATTTCGCAAGCTCGCGCTGTAGTTGGCCTGCAGTTTCAATCTTTGGGAGGGGGTGAAAAACCGCATCGGGGTTACACCTCCCGGTTGGCAGATAGCGCTCTGGCAAAGCTGGCGGCTGCGGTTCAACCAAAGTCATAGACACACTCCCTGGCTTCGTCGTACATTGCGAGGATATTCTCGACCGGCGTGATGGCCTGCAGGTTATGGCAAGGTGCGAGGATGAACCCGGTCCGGTCATGCCCCAGGGTCTCGAACAGCCAGCGGACCTGGGAGCGCACCTCATCGGGTGTGCCAAAAGGCAACGTCTGTTGGTTATCCACCCCACCGTGGAAACACAACTTTGCGCCGTATTGCGTCTTGAGAGCTACCAGGTCCCAGTCCCCGCAGCGCCACTGGATGGGATTGAGGATATGGATGCCCATCTCCACCAGCCGCGGAAGTAGCGGGCGCAGGTCGCCATCATCATGGTGAAAGACCGCGATCCGATAGGATTTAGCCAGGTCGATGGCGCGCTGCATCGGTTGGCGATAGAACGTATCAAACACTTTCGGGCTGATCAGCAAACCAAACTGAGAGCCAAAATCGTCTGTCACCTGGGTGATATCAATCAAACCTCTGGCGGCCTCATAACACCGGCGGTGGTATTCGCTGAAGAAATCCGAAACGCGTTCGATGAGATAATGGGTGAGCTCTGGGCGCAGCAGTGGGTCCATCAGGGACCTTTCCAGGCCGCGCAGCCGGTTGTGCCAGTAGAATACTGCCGTATAGCCTGTACAGATCGCCCGACCCGGGTATCCTGCAATGAGGCTGGGCAGAGCGGTGTAATCATACCAGTCCAGCGATGGCCAGGGATACGCTTCCAGGTCTGAGATAGTCTCCGCCCCAGCCAGGGGATAATGGACCTGTTCATCGTAGACTCCAGCGGTATAGGCCTGCTTGCGGTAGCCCATGCCCCATTCGTCGACCCGATAATCACCATCCAACTTGAGCGGAGGGCCGACATAATGCGGGGGAACATCCATGATTCCGTCGATCTCCAGCCTGTCATACAAGTCCAGGACATTATCTACATGGAAGTGGGCATAGAGCTTATCAAAGACCTCTTGCGTCGCCCAGAGGTCAGTAGGCAGCCTGTCGAGAGGCTGGTGGTTGATAACAGCCAGGATGCGTTCGCGATGGTTCATCTGTTTTCAGTGAAGGTATTTTAATTAAGCTGTTGTGATGGATTGATTTTTAGCCATCATGACATCTTTATCCGATGCCCCGCCAATCTAACATTATAGGCGCTCTCTTATCCGCCGATTCCATGATCGCCTCGATCACCACATCCACGTTAAACCCATCCACCATATCCGGTTTTCCCTGGTAACGCCGTTCCAGGCAATCTGCAAAATATTTCATTTCGACATCGAAGGGGTTGATCGCCGGAAAACGATATTCGGTAGAAGTCTCCCGCTCATTGTCATAATACACCAGCAAGGCTGGGTTGTTGTCCGGTTGGTCCCACTTGACAAAATACAGCTCCAGGCGACCGCCTACCCCATTGATCTGGATAAATTCATCCCAGGCGTTCCGTTCGTAACCGATGCGCTTGAGGGGATGGGTGGCGGCTTCGAAGGTGACTACCAGCCCGGCATCATACTCAAAAAGCCCCGTGGCTTTGCGGTCAAACCGGGAATTGGGCATATAGTCCACATGGGCGTATAAGCTGCGCGGCCGTCCAAGCAGGTTCATTGTCATATCGATCATGTGGCTACCACCGCACTTCACGATCGCCCCGCCGTAATTTTCCAGGACGGAGTTTAACCTGTCCTCAAAGTCGATCGCGTAATAATTCTCACCCCACTGCTGGTAAACCCGCACCTGGGCACTGAACAGCCTGCCCATGCGGGGTAGCAGCTCCTTGGCCTTCTGAACTGCCGGGAAGAAGCGCTTCATATACGCTGTGAAAAATAGCTGCCGGGCGGTCAGCACCGCCCGGGCTACCTCCTCGGCTTCCTGGGCGCTGTTCATCATCGTCTTCTCACAGATCACATCTTTACCCGCCTGTAGCGCTGCCAGACACATCTCGCGATGATATTTAGCATTTGTGAGCACGCTGACGACCGTAACCTCTGGGTCAGCGAGCAGATCGTGATAATCGGTCGAAAAGCGCGCTCCCCAGGCTTCTTGATAAGGCCGGGCGGCCTCAGGTCTGATATCCGCAATGTGTACGACTTCGGCGCCGGCTTTTTTCAACCCGGCAAAGTGGAAGCGCGATATACCTCCACACCCGATAATACCAAACGTAGGTTTCATGACGGAACTCCTTTCACGCGACCTGCACCATCTCAATTCCCTCGCCGGTACCGAGGTTGCGCGAATACTGCTTATCAACGGGGTTGTTCCAATGCTCATGGACACCCAGGCTGGTCAGCCCTCCGCCATCGCCCGCGGGGTCATAGCGGGTTTTCGAGGGTGGTTTGTCGGCCAGGGCGGCCTCGTGCAGGTAATTATCGGCAGTACTGTTCGGCGGCAAGACGTCCGGGAGCTTCAGGATGGTCGGCTCCGAACGCAAGAAGTCGAGGCCGACCGAGTCGATCGCCACGCCGTCCTGGGACATAAACAGGCTGGAAGGCCAACCATTATTAAATGGCTTGGACTGCCAGCGGCTGTCGTGCGTGATCTCATCGCTCTGATTTTCAGACGCATACAGGCCATCTAGCATGAACAGTAGCGTCTTCGCGCCAAGGTGCTTGTGCCCCATCAGGTCAACCAGGGCATTATAGGTGCCCATGGGACGCTGCGACCAGGTCCAATCCGGTCCCCAACTGTAGTCATGAGCGGTAATGAATCCGTGGATATTGGCCCCCTGGGGTGCCTGCTGGGTCGGCTTGCCTTCCAAGTCAGAGCAGAGTGTACCGAAGTGGTTCTTGGCGCACAAGGATACCCCCGCCAGGTTGTGGCCTTTGAGCGAAGCCAGGTTGATGATATATTGCGCCTGAGTGACACAGGTGGGCAGGTAGGTAGGGTTGCCGTGGACATCCTCGGACCAGTGCATCTGACATTTGAGGTCGCGGCGATAGACTTCTTTACCGATACCGCCGGCCCAGTCGACAAATTGCACGCCAGCCAGCTCGGGTATACGGCAGCGCTCAGTGACCGAGTCAGGGATGTAACGTGTCGCATCGTAGACGGCGATGTCCGTGGCAGGGACATCCGCCTCAATCACAAGCTGGCGCAACAAGGTGTAGATCATTGGCGGAGAGGTAAAAGAGGCGTTGCCCTGGTAATTGGGCGAACCGCCGGTGTTCATGTTGATCTTTATGGCAATCTTCTCCCCTGCCTGGTAGCCTGTGCCTGGCCGGTCGTGGGTATTATTGAAATACTTGAATACCGCTTGCCAGGCAACCCTATCATCCGGCTGGCCGGTCTGCTTGCGCAGAGCCTGAGAGAACATCTCACTAACCGCAGCCTGGTCGATATTGCCCTCATCCCACCAATGGCCGGTCGATCCATCCCAGCTGGTCGCCTCAGGGTTATGGACCCACACGACGCGACCGGGATAAATCCCTTTGGCAATACCGATGGGTGACGTGGACGAAGCTACAGATACAGCAGTCGGTTGAGGTGAAGGGACCGGGGTGGATGGGCCGGTTGGCTGCAAAGTCTGTACAGGACTTTTACGCTGGCAACCAGCTACAACCAACCCTGCCGTGAGCGTGCCCGTAATCTTCAAGAACTCACGCCGCGAGAGAGCCTTTTCGTGATCTGACGGGTTGGATTGTTGATGGTGTTTACCGTTAGAGCACTGCTTCATTAAACATCTCCTAATATTATTTTAGGCTCTTTGGGAATTTCCGGAGTGGGTCCTCGTATATGGGGGTGTGAGCCGTGAGGCTGAAGATCTCCGGAACTTCTTCCCAACGCTTTTCGAAACACGCTCCTGTTACTTGCTGCCATTCCTTTTCCGCGGCCGCATCGAAGATCCGATCCGACACCACCGCAGCTTCATCCCACTCCATGTACATCAGTAGGGTCGTTCCCTGGCGGTAGATGCGCAGCTCGGTATACCCGCCTTCGCTCAGGTTTTTGACGATTTGAGACGGTATCCGGTTATGCAGCCGCTCATACTCCTCGATTTTATTGGGGTACAGTGTGGCGATATTCATCGTGCGTTTCACCCCAGCCATGTTAATTCACCTCCACTTTATCAAGCGGAGATTTTACCCTGTGCAGGTCATTATCCGCCAGGATGACCTCGTGACAATCATCCCCTTCCGCGCGTACAAATGTCCCGATGTCCGTTAACGCCCGGCAGCCGTGGATAAACGCCCGGCGGGTCTGGCGGAGACGGATCAAAGATTCAACTTCCGGATGACCCTGAGCGCGAAAACTGGACAGCTCCAGGTCCGCAACATCATCACAGACCACTGCCGGGCGCAGATCCGGGCCTGCCAGGTCAAAGCGGACGTTATGCAGGGTGAGTTCTTGAGCGTGACGGGCGTATAACCCATATGCCGGAAGGACACCGAACATGTGATACTCCGGGTAATGGTCCCTCAGCTCGGGGATGTCCCGTCGGGCGGCTTCCTCACGCGTCCCGCCACCCGGGAAGGTGATGTGGATGTTGCTCAATGTGACTCCTTCAATATTATGACCGGGGAGCCCGGTGATGTTGATGCAGGAGTGTTTTTCACCCGGCCAGGAGGGCACCTCGTGCTTCAGCGGGTAGGAGTTATCGGCCACGCGTGCCCGAATGTTGCTGAACGAGATGTTACGGAGCTTTCCCACCGGCAGCGCCTCTTTACGCTCAAACCGCCATCCAAGCCATTCAGCTAGGCGCAGGGAGATCGGTCCCGTGACGTTGTCCATCACCAGGTTATCGTAAGAGATGTTCTCCATCACGCCCCCCTCGACGTTCTGGATCTTAATTGCGCTCCCATAGGTGTCGTAAATCACGCAGTTTGAGACGGCTATATCTTTTATGACACCCGTAGAATCGGGGCCGATACGGAAAGCAGACCAGCGGCTGCTGATCACACAGTTAGTGATAACAAAGTTCCTGGCGGACTTAAATATCGGGATGGCATCGTCCCCACAGGTCATGTTGCAGTTGGAGATGAAGACGTTCTCGCAGGCGATAAAATCGAACCCGTCATTGTTTTGGTTAGCGCGGTTATCAACCCTGACCCCACTGATCTTGATATCCTTGCTGGCTTCGTACTTCGACAGCCAGGAGGGCGCGCTTTTCAGGGTTAAACCTGTGATCGTGAGATTGCGGACGCGCACAAAATGCAACAGCACCGGGCGGATGAACGATTCGCCGCTCGGTGCGAAGGTGACATCCTCGATATTGAAGCCCTCGGCGCCGCACGGGAAAGCCCAACCTTGACCATCGATCGTGCCCTCGCCAGCCAGCCCGATATTTTCGGCATCAATCGCATAGATAAGGCAGTCCCCTTCCAAATGAGAGTCCTCGACGGTGTAATGCTTGAGATCCGTGCTGCCCAGCAGCCTGGCCTGTACAGCCAGGTAGAGGGTGACATTGCTTTTGAGGATCAGGGTACCCGTCAGATAAGTGCCAGCCGGGAAAAAGACGGTGCCGCCGCCGTTCCTGGCACAGGCATCGATCGTCGCCTGGATCGCTTGCGTGCCCAGGCTGACCCCATCCCCTTTGGCTCCGAAATCCAGAACTGAAACGCGATCTGAAAGCTTTACTTTCTCATCCATTGTATATCTCCTCTCTTTTTTTTATTATAGTCTTTTTAATTTAAGTAAGCCTATCATCTCTATGACAAAAGTAATAAGATTAAGCGCAATGCATTACTTCTTGATTAACAGCATAGAAGTAAAACGTTCCCTATAAATTTCCTCGCCTGAGCAGTGAATTTCAAGTATAATCAATTCGATATTGAAGTCGTGACGTACATGCGGTTCTTGTATGCCCGGATGATCTGGCAGGATTGGACTTGATAAGGGGTTTTTCCCTCTGGGTCAAAGTCCGGGCCTGGAGCGCTTTGTGAGCAGGACTTCCAGTTCGAACACTACACATAAAAGATTGACCGAACATTACACGGATTGCCATCTGACGGGTCTGTGCGTTGACCATGACCCTGACTTTTTCTATTCGGTACGCAGTTATACGGAGAGGTGTTGGCTCTGGGCCACCGCCGGATTTGCTTCGTTTGCTTCAGCCTGGAGCATACCGGACAGATGTGCCGTTTCCTGGGCTATCAACAAGCGTTGCTCGAATGGGATATCCCATCGGACCCTTCCCTCGTGTGTGAATTGGCTGAGCTACCTGATGAGAACCTTGAGGCCCTCCATCAGTATCTCACCAGTCCTAACCGGCCTACTGCAATTGTGGCGTTAAATGATTACCTGGCAGTTAAAATTATTAACTTGTGTCGGCAATCAGGCATACGTATTCCCGATGAATTAGCTCTGGTTGGCTTTGACGATATTGATATTGCGGCTCAGTTAGAGACCCCCCTGACGACGGTGACCCAGCCGATCTATGAAATGGGTTACCAGGCCGCTCAACTGCTGCTGAATAGAATTTCAGGACGATCCAGCGGCATACAACGTATCATCCTGCCCACGCATCTCACCATTCGAAAGAGTTGTGGTGCGAGGATGGCTCCTAGCATGGCTGTAGCAACCTGATTGGGTTAGAAAGGAGAGAAAAGAGAGAAGATAAGTTGTCCATACGTAGTAAC
>CAZPWU010000059.1:0-8683 GCA_964590325.1 uncultured Anaerolineaceae bacterium
GGCCCTGGAAAAGGCGGACAAAGAATCAGCCTCGCGCCAGGCGTTATTGAACGGTCAGAGCTTGCGTGAGGTGTATGCTACTTACGGGGTCCTCTAGCCGGCATGCAGCCCCGTCGCGCCGCCCATGTTGCCCGTATCCTCCTGACCATGATGGAGACTCCTCTGGACTGGTCGTTTTATTTCCTGTTATGGGATAACTGCATGTACAACGACGAGTTCAGGTCCTTCTTCTCTCCTGAGGGCGCTAAGAGCGTCATGTATAAGCATTGGAATGAGGCACCGCACCGCTTTGGCCTGTTCAGCGAAAATGAAAAGGTGCGCCCCCAGTATTTCGTCTACCAGATACTCAGTCGGATGGGTGAGTTGAAGCAGGAAGCTTGCAGCGAGCATCCCGATGTCAAGACCATTGCAGTAAAAGAGGATGGCAAGGTTTCTGTTTTGATCGTCAATTTTAACCTCCAGGCTTCGCGGGACATGATCGTGAAGACCCGTTTCGCGAACCTGGAACCGGGCACCAGGCGGCTTAAAGCTTATCGCATCGATGACGACAGGCGCTGGGCAGCCGAGGCTTTGGAATTGCTCCCTTACGAAGAGCGCACAGTTAATGTCCTGCCCGTATTCGAATACCAGTTCTACAGCCCGGCTGACAGCGTTTTGTTGGTTACTTTGGAAGAGGCAAAATGATCAGTATTCAAAATCCAATCCTGGCAGTCGCCTGTCAGGAGAATGGGGCCGGCTTGATTCTTTTGGACAAAAAGCGCGGTACCCGCTGGGCATTGGACGAAAGAAGCCTGGTCTATGAGGACGGCTCGCGGAGCACCTGGGGTTCACTTGAAACCCCACGGAAGGCGTTGGTCCCCTGCAGTGCAAAGACCGATGGCTACGATACGCTAACAGTCTCCTATCAGGCAGGGCAAACCCAGCTCGACGTCCGCTATGTCTTACACGATGAGTACGTGGAAGCCAGACTGCCCGTACCCATCGGCGAGGTTATCGGTTATGTCTCACTGTCGGGGTCGTTTGCGCCGGTCGGAGAGGAGCTCAAGCTGCTCCTGCCCATCATGCAGGGCATGTTGTGGGATGGACGCGGCCCGGCATTCGAGTGGATCCGGGGAGAGGCCTCCCACCTGGGGTTTTCAATGGCGTTCGCTGGATACCTGGGAGCCAGCGGGGGGCTGCTGGTGACCGCGGAGACCCGCGACGACTGCCGCTGGTGGCTGGGTAAAGACGATCAGAACCGTATATGGGTGACTAACCTTCAGGTCAGCTCGTTTGGTACTCTGCGCTACGAGCGAGTCCTCCGATTGTATGTGACTGATACCGATATCGTGGCGATTGCCAGGCAATACCGCCGTAAGGTGATCCAGCAAGGGCGGTTTACCATCTACTACCCCGACATCCGTATGGGGGGTGCCTCGGCGATCAACCTGAGCCGAGAGGTGGTCGAAGCCATCAAAAGCCTGGGGTATGATATTGCACCCTGGACATGGCTGAACGAGGCCCTGGATTTAGAAAATGGGTCGATTCCCCGGACATTCCGCCAAAACCAATCCCGAGATTTCGTCGGGAGTGTGCCGGGAGTCGATCACACCGTGATCAAGGGTGTAGAAACCCTCGGGCCGGAAAGTTGGGCAGTTGTGGGGTAGGTGGGAGTAGCGATGCCCTTTGAAGTAAACCTGGGAAATGGCCTGGTCTTTCGTACCGTTCGAGACGAGCGCGACGTAGACCGCTATGTCACCTTCAACGCTACATACAACAATATACGCGAGGGGCTGACCTGTGCCTGCCTGTTGCGCCATCATCCCGAGACCACACTGGCGGATTACTGGTTGATCGAGGATGAAATATCGGGTGAGATCGTATCCACCATTTGCTTGATCCCGTGGCTGTGCCGTTATGAGGGGATAGACCTGCGCGTGGCGATGCTGGAGATGGTGTTGACGCACCCCGCCTACCGCGGTCGGGGGTTGGTTCGAACCCAGATCAAACGCTTCTTGGAAGAGGTGCGGGCACGTGCCTTTGACTTAAGCATCATCTGGGGCATTCCGTATTATTATCGCCAGTACGGTTACGGCTATAGCCTCGACGGAAATGTGTATGAATCGCTGCCTATATGGCGGATTCCGGATGCACCGATTGAGGACTGCTCTCCATACAGTCTGAGGTCCGCGACAGTGGACAATATTACACGGTTAGCCGATCTCTATCGCCAAGCTGTGTCGGCACTTCAGGTCTGCGTACTGCGCGATGCGAAGTATTGGGATTACCTGCTGCGCTGGGCCATGTTTCCCGTAGAGATACTTGAAAACGAGCGGAGCAGAGAAATCGCAGGCTATTCCGTAATGACGAGATCGCCGGAAAGTAAGAGTATTCGTGTCCTGGAGAGCGGGATAGCCAGCGCAGAGGCCGGGTTAGCCTTTCTGCGCACCCTTAAGGCCGGGGTCGAGGGGGAGATCCTCATTGCCTGGCCGGAGAATGGCACACTGGCACAGCTCGCCCGCAGCCTGGGCAGCCAGACGATGCCGGGAGGCCAGTGGTTGTTGTGCATCCCCAATATGACCCGCTTCCTCGGTAAAATCGGGTCGGTGATGGAAAGCCGGCTGGCGGCTTCGACATGGCGAGGCCTGACCACGGATCTCATCATCAACTTGTTCCGCGAGGCCTACAAGCTGTGTTTTGTGGCTGGGAAACTGGCTGCCGTTGAACCGATGGGATTTGTAGATTCTTCAACGGGCGCCGACGGCGGTCATCTGTGCATCCCGCCGGAAGCTTTTCTACGCCTGGTCTTTGGCTACCGTACGCTGGACGAGCTGCGCGATGCCTGGCCGGATATTGTAGTCAAGGCGGAAAGCCGTTCTCTGGTCGATGTGTTGTTCCCGCGCATGCTGTCCTATCTCCACACGCCATTCCATTACATGGGACCGGTGTCGTGAAATTTGTGTTTCAATTACCGTACAGTATTTTTGACTAGAAAAGCATATCCTACTTTAAAAATTCCTCAAATTTTTCCTGCGTCACGGTGTTCAACTCAGCATTTGGATAAGTCTTATAAAACTCACGGCGAGTTGATTTTTTCATCTCTCCCTGCCACTTGAACTCATAACCGTAAATCTTGCCGCCCCGTTCTTCGAGATAGTCAATCTCTTTCTGATCATAAGTCCGCCAGAAGTACGTATTCGCTGACCTTTGTGCAGCTGCGTTCACCTTTCGCCGCTCGATCAAGAGGTAATTTTCCCATAACTGCCCAACGTCATTCCGAAGAGCAAGAGGATTAAAATTCTGAATCAGGGCGTTGCGAACGCCATTATCGTAGAAATAATAACGGGAGTTCTTGGTGACCTCCTTACGCAGATTACGAGAAAAACCGCGCACTTTATAGACGACAAACACCTTTTCTAGCAAGTCCAAATAGCGCTCCACTGTCTCCCGGTTGATCGCCAGGCCGGAAGCCATCTCAGCCAACGATACTTCATGACCGATTTGGAAAGCCAGGAGGCGAAGGAGATCAACAATTTTCTCGGACTTGCGAACACCGTTGAGTTCCAGGATATCCCGATAAAGGTAGGAACCAACCAGTTCACCGAGCAATCGCTCGCATAAGGTGGTACTTTCGGTTGTCACGATCGCCGGGTAGCCTCCCCAAACCATCCAGCGCTCAAGTTGCATCCTGGCCTCAAAGGCGCCAAATGTTTGACGGATTTCTCCATAACTGACTGGATATAGGTAGTATGTCAGTGTTCGGCCGGTTAGCGGCTCGTAAATTTGGTTGGCCAGATCGAAGGACGCTGATCCTGTAGCGATGATCGCGGCATGAGGGAAGTTGTCAACAAGGATCTTCAGATTGAGACCGATGTTTACTACCCTTTGGGCTTCATCTATAATCAGCAATTCATTGTCGCCGAGTAGATCGCCCAGGATTTGTTTGTTCTGGCTGCCGAGGGCTTCTCGGTATACGAGCTCGTCGGCGTTAATCAGGCGCGCTTTGAGGGAGGTACGAGACAGGAATTCATTCACCAGAGTGGTTTTCCCTACCTGCCTCGGCCCATATAGGACCATAACTTTCCCTGGCATGATGGAATCTTGAATTTGAGAAAGCAGAAACCTCTCTATTATCATAAATAGATTATATCATACCATAAGAATTTATATAAATTACGCTGGTAATTCGCCTTCCTGAGGATCGATGGTCTGCGGGACACCTAACCGGCGGGACAAACTGGCTTTCCCTCGGAAGAATGGAAAGAAAGATAAGCGATATACTTAACCTCGGAGGATAAATGGGTAACGAATGGAGGAATATTTAACTAAGGAATGGATTATGTAGCATGAGCACACCCTTGAAATACGCCCCCATTACCTACGCCAATATTAAGCCGTTTCTGCATCCTCGCCTGGGGGTCGAGGTGAATGGTCAGTCTGCAGTACAGTACTTGAGGTTTGGCAGGCGAGTGCGGGTTTAACGGCTGGAGCTTCCCACCGCTTTACGGGATCGCCATCGAGCGAGGTCTGATTGCACCGGCTGAGCCGGAATGGTGGCCGAAGGATGGATAAAGCGTTTGCTACTCTGTGTAATTAGAATTAGGAATTCTACCAGCCAGATGCATTCAATTAATAGAAATGGATGATCCTCTGGGCAGTATCGACGAGCTGCTGAGACGCTGCCAGCCTTCCGACCCATCTGTGGTCGAAGTAGTGGTGCAGACTTATCGCGCCCAGGTTTATCGTCTGGCGCTCTCGATTATGAACCACCCCGATGAAGCGGAAGACGCGACCCAGGATGCCCTGATCCAGGCCGCGGCTCACCTGGACCGCTACCAGGTGGGTACCAATTTCCGCGCCTGGATCTTCACCATCGCCGTTAATACCTGCCGGGGATACCTGCGCAAACGAGCCGCCCGAGACAACATGCACAAGGTTCTATACTCTCTGCAATCGCTGGTTGGTCGGACGGTTGATCCCGAGGCCACTATGGTCCAGCGTGAAACTCATGCCCGTCTTTGTGATCTGGTGGATGGCCTGCCCGAAAAGCAGCGCCTGGCGGTGATCCTGCACCTGGCGCACGATTTGAGCGTGGCGGAGGTCGCCCAAATCCTGAATACCAATCCAAAGACCGTGTACTCACGGCTGTACAAGGCATTTCGCAGCCTGCGCCGCCAGTTGCACCGTAGCGGTGATTACAGGCTGATCAAGGACGAAGGGATCCTATGAGCATCTCCCACCAAAAAGCATTTGAGCTGTTACTCAGGGGGATGACCTCCCGGCTGCGCTTTGGGATAAGCCAGCTGCGGGCAGAACGCCTGCAGGCGGAAGCGTTGGCGGGGCTGGAGCAAGAGCAGCGCAGCGAACTGCAAGCCCATTGGGCGATCTGTCCGGAGTGTAGCGGCGACCTGGCCCTGTATGCCCGTTTGCGAGAGGAGTATCTCCAACTTTGGCCGCCGACGGTTGCACCCCGGCGACCAGCCGGTGACGTGCTCCGGTCTGTCCAGGCCAGGCGGCATGTCTCAGCCCGCGTCGGACAGCTGCTGGCCCCCCTGCGGTTGGCTTTGATTGCTGTTCTATTGCTGGGGGCCATCCTGGCCCTGTCATGGGTTTTTAAATCCCTACGTCCCCAACCAGCGGTTCTACCGGGGGTAGGTACTCCGTCTACCCAACCCGACCCAACCGTGCAGCCAAGCTCGACAGCCCAGCCGTCGATCCCTAAGACCCCCCTCGAGCCGCTTTTACCCGAAGGTGTGTGGGAAATGGGGGGCTGGTCTCCTGACAGCCATTACCTGCTGCTTGTCCAGCGCGGGCCCGCCTCCGGTACGACCTCCGATCGGATCTACTCCTCTCTACATTTTTTAGACGCCCAGACCGGACAAGTGTGCCAGTCGGGAGAGCCGGTGCTCGGCAGCCAGTTTGATCGCAGTGCCATCGCCTGGCTGCCGGATGGGCGGCTGCTGGCGATTACGTCGAAGGATGTATCCATTTACACGCCGTGCAGCCCGCAGGTAGAGTCGATCAGCAGCCTGTTTGGTGACCAGATCAAGGTAGTCGAGGGGAATGGTCGAAACAGCGCCCGCCTGGTGCTGACTGGCGAAAAAGCTTATTGGATCTATGATACTGCCGGTGGCAATGCCTTCCGGCTGCTCCAGCCGGTCCCCAGCCAGTCCGCAGCTGGCCATATCTTCTGGTCGCCAGATCGCCATGCGATCGCCATCAGCCAGCCGGTAGTGCCTGTCGATCCAGCAACGGCCTCCGGCAGCCTGATCTGGCTGGTCGATGTCCAGAGCGGGCAGCTTCTGGAGCAGATCTCCGTCCCGCTGGGGACGCAGGAATATGCCGCCTGGGTAGATTGGTTTCTGGAGGATGTTTTGTTGGTATACGGCGGGTCGGATCAGAGTTCCATCTTGGTGGAACGCCAGCCCGGTGGTCCCCCCAGGTTGACCCCCGTTTTAAAAGAAATTTATGGCCTGGAAATTCAGCCACCCGCTATGATCACCGCTGAGGGCTCCTACGGTGACCCCCAGCGAGGTATTTACCACCTCGTGCTGGCTTACCGTTCGCCGCAAGAGCGCGCCTTATACCTCTATCATAGCGATGGAAACCGCCTGGAAAAATTACCTCATGACTTCGATACCTTCCTGTTTTTCCCGGATGGCCAGGCGGTCGACATATTCCGATTAGAGGATACCCCAACTTATAACGACAATTATCAGATGGTATGGGTAGACGATGTGAGCCGCCCGAGCCGCCAGCTCGTGGTGCAGGGACACACGCCGCGCCAGTACCCACAGCTTATGTACGCTTGGATTCCGGCCACTGGGCGCATCGCGTTTGGTTCCACGCAGGGTGTCTCACTCGTCTCCACCGAAGATGGGCGCTTGATCGAGTTCTGGAGCCTGGAAGGGGCGCAGGACAGCGGCTATACGGACCTGTCTCTCTCGCCCGATGGGAAAACCCTGGCAGTGAGTGCGCACATTGGCACCAGCGGCACCGCGTATGGGATCGACAGCATGCTGTATATGGTCCCTTTGCCGCCATAAGCAGAGAGAACGTGCAGAAAGCGAGGCGAAAATGCAAGCGAAGCGAATATTCCCCCGGTTTGTCAAGTCGATCCTGCTTATGCTCTTGCTGGTTGGGCTGGTCTCGGCTGCCGTCCGGGGGCAAGGACCCGCGGAACCGCCGCCTTCTATCAAACCGCAAGAGCTGGCAGCCTACGATAATTTTGGCGCAGCACTGGCGGTCAGTGGCGATACCTTGATCGTCGGCGCGCCAGGGACGGAGCTACCAGGGGCTCACAACTGTGGAGCAGCCTATATATTCCAGCTCCAGGGGAAGGACTGGAAAGAGGCCGCCCGCCTGCTGCCCAACCCGCTCCAGGCCAACACCGGCTTTGGCTATGCCGTGGCGCTTGACGGCGGAACGGCCGTGGTGGGCGCTCGCTATGAGTACAACCCGGACAGCGGTAACGGGTCGGGGGCGGCCTATGTGTATATCCAGAGGAACGGCGCCTGGCAGCTCCAGGCGCGCCTGGCAGCAATCGACGGCGCTCCTTTTGACCTGTTCGGGGATGCGCTGGCGCTGTGTGGCGATTGGCTGGTGGTGGGGGCGCGAGCGGTCGACGGCCCGGGTGGCGAGCGTAATGTAGGTGCGGTATACATCTACCGGCGCAGTGGACAGACCTGGGAGCTGCGCGCCCGCCTGATGCCCACCGATGCTGTTGCTGAGGACCATTTCGGGCAGGCCTTGGCCCTGGATAGCCAATACCTGTTTGTCGGCGCTCCAGGGCACGATCTATCCGGGGCGCCGAACAGCGGTCTGGTTTATGGGTATCGCCTCCGTGAGGGAAGCTGGGTTGAGGAGGTACGGCTGTCGGCGGAAGAACCGCAGCCGGATGCCCAACTGGGCACTGTTCTCGGACTGGAAGGCAGTACGCTGATCGCCCTGGCGGGTCAGGAATACCAGAAGGGTGTGATGCCTCCCAGTGCTCCCTGGTACGGTGGTGATTTTGGTGCAGTGCACGTTTTCGAGCTGCAAGCGGGCGTGTGGCGCTGGCAAACCCGGCTTGCGCCGTCCTCTCAGGACCAAGACGGGGTGCGCCTCAACGGTGCCGCGCTCGCCGGGGAGGCCAGCGGGCTGCGCCTGGCGCTGAGCGGCATGGGGATGGGTACGCTCTACCGCTACCAGAAGAAAGGTCAGGCCTGGGAAGAGCTTTCCGCGCTTAAGTTTGAACAGGGGTCCCTTGGCATGGGGGAGGTGGTTGCATTGAGCGAGGACCAGGTCTTGCAAGGTCATCGCTTTTATGACCTGAATAATGGCCCCAACAGCTTAGGGGAGCCCCTGTCCAGCGTGGGGGCTGTCTTCGTTTTGGATTGGTGAATGGGGAGACTGACATGAGTAAAAGAATCGTTGTTGGCTTGATCTTATGGACAATGGCTGTGAGCGCCTGCGTCCCCGTAAAACCGCAGGTCACGCGGCAGCCAGAGGTTCCCCCGGTCTCCAGGAATTCCATCCCTATGCCGCCTCCATTGACGGTGATGACTGCAATAAAGATGGTACACAAACCAGGTTATGATGAAGTATGGAATTACGGAAATGCCATTGCCCTTGGGCAGGGTGTGTTGGCAGTAGGCGCCTCGGATAGACACTACCAGCCCGGAAAGCAAGATGGCAGTGTCTTTATTTATAAACAGGAAGGGGT
>CAZPWU010000060.1:0-8681 GCA_964590325.1 uncultured Anaerolineaceae bacterium
GCCAGGCCAGGCCGATCAAGCGCACACCGAGCTGCCACCATTCATCTAACTCAGAAGGGGTGCGCACACCCTCTGCCCCTTCCATCAGCACTGCCAGCCCCACCGGATGTTCGGTTACATCCTGGCACTGGTGGTGGGATAAGATGTCCTGTAAATCGCTGCGAGCCAAGATCAGACGGAAGTGATCGGGGTGGTCATTAGCCAGACGGTGGTAAGCGTCCAACTGGGCGCGGTATAGTGCATGAGCCTGGTCGAAATTCGTGTAATACTGCGTGTCCCAGGGACCGAGATTGGCGCGCGCGGGCGCGACAAACAGAGTAGAAAAGACTACTGCCACCCGACCGCGCTGGTAGTCGGGCCAGCCCAGCAGTGTGTCACCGTTATAACGCGGCGCATCTGCGCCGCGTTCGAGCTGTCGGGTATCTTCCGCCGCACGGGTGTAATCGCGGCCAAAGGTCAACATATTCCAGGCCAAGTCTTCGTGAGCGTCAACGATGAGCATAAGGATAAGGGAGATCGGGACAATGGATAAAGGAGTAGAGGAATAGGGAAACCTTACGTGCCTCAGGCAAAAGCATGATATTCTCCTTTGCCGTAATTATAAACCCATCCCCATCTAAAACATCGGGGGCATTGGGAATCGCCGTGGTAAGGAGGGTATGTGGGGGTTGCGGTCTTGCTTGTCGAAGATGATGGCGAATGACCCGATGGTAAACATTGGCTATCCTGCCAGCAGTCGGCTGGCGATCTGTCGGTCGATCTTGCCCATGGGATAATTTGCCAGCTCAACCGGCGAGACCCATGTCACCGCGCTGGCCTGGATGGGCATGGGTTCTCCCCTCACCAGGGTACAGCGAAAGGCATGCAGCGTGACACGGAAGTGGGTGTAGGCGTGGCGGTACACACCCAGAGGCTCAACGACAGAAATCTCAGCACCCAATTCTTCGTGGATCTCGCGCCACAGGCAGGCAGGTAGGTCTTCGCCGTCCTGCACTTTGCCGCCGGGGAACTCCCACAAGCCTCCCAACAAGCCGTTGTCGGGGCGTCGGGCGATCAAAACCAGGCCATCGCGTTGGATCACTGCGGCTGTAACGGTGTAATGCGGCACAGGTGGCCTGGGTTTGGTCACGGGTCGCTCTTGCTGCACCCCCAGCGCCCGCGCCTGGCAGAGATCGCTCAGCGGGCAGTGCGGGCAGTCTGGGCTGCGCGGGGTGCAGATCGTCGCCCCCAGGTCCATCAACGCCTGGTTGTAATCGCCGGCGCGGCCAGGCGGCAGGTGAGCCGCGGCCAACTCCCACAGGTGATGTTCCCCCGGCGGAGTGCGGGCTGGCTCGGTCACATTGAAAAGCCTCGCCAATACCCGGCGGATATTTCCGTCCAAAGCCGGCTCATCCATTCCAAATGCGATGGAGGCGATAGCAGCCGCCGTGCAGCGCCCAATCCCCGGCAGGTGGCGTAACGCTGGCAAGTCACGTGGAATCTGCCCACCGTATTCAGCCATGATCTTCTGAGCGGCACGGTGCAGATTGCGCGCCCGGCTGTAATACCCCAAACCCTCCCAGGCTGCCAGGACCTCCTGCTGGGAAGCCGTAGCCAGGGATGCCAGGGTGGAGAAACGTGCCATCCAGCGCTCAAAATAGGGAATAACGGTCTCAACCTGGGTCTGCTGGAGCATCACCTCGGAGACCCACACGATATAAGGGTCAGAACGGCCGCGCCAGGGAAGAGAGCGGCCGTGTTCAGTGTACCATTGAAGTAAACGAGGGGTGAAAGAAGAAGGAAGAGGGGTCAACGGAGTAAGATCACAATGGCAGATTGCTGATTTCTAATCGACGATTGGCGATCAGTAATCTACAATTCTCTATCGTAAATCATATCTGAAATCCTGAGCGCGCCTCGACAATTTTGTACTTGAAATTTTCGACATAGTCCATTAGTTTTTTTGTCAGGTCATCCCAAGCGGAGGATTTCAGAACATCCTCCAATTCGTTCAGGCCGGGCATCTGTGCGGCAGCCATGATTTGCGGCTGGTTCCCATACATCGTGAACCAGGCATCGCTGGGTTCCAATCCCAATTTCTGCATCCCCGGGATATAATCGCGCACAACGAACTCAAAATACTCCTGCTCTCGGCCGGGTAGGATATCCCATGTCATGATGAGTTTAACAGCCACGATTTTGCTCCTGTGTCATGTATGCTCGTAGGCCAGCACGACGACACGTGTTTCTTCGGGCACGGTACCCGGGCTGACCTTCAAGGATGGCTGCGCTTCCACGACTCCCAGCCCCATCTCTTTCAAGAACCTGCTCAACGACCCCAGCTTAAGCGTGCCTGCCGGTGTGCCATAATGCATCGGGACGACTATCCCTGGCTCAAGCAGGCTGACCACTTCCGCGGCTTTAGCCGCATTTAAGCCGCCCCCTCCACCGACCGGCACCAGGGCCACATGCACGGTACCGAGGGCTTCTATCTCCGTCTGGCTGGGAACAAGGCGCAAGTCGCCCAGATGGGCCACCGTCACGCCGTTGTAATCGAACACATACAACGTATTGCGCGGTTCATCAGTGCTGCGTTTCGCATGGTCGTTCGTCTGGACGCCCGTGATAAACACGCCGCCAATTTCATATTCACCTGGACCCGTGATCAGGCGCGTATAACCCTTGACGGCAGCCTCGAAGTTATGCCCTGGCGCAGCATGGCTGACCGTGACGATATCAGCTTTCAACTTTAACGACGCATAACCGACCGCACGGTTGTCAAAAGGGTCAGTAACCACTGTCGCCAACCCACGCTCGGTGAGCCGAAAACAGGATAGACCATACCAGGTAATCTCCATCCAAGCTCCTTACAATAATTTATACCGATTATACATCATTGCAGATGCCGAGACCAAAACGTATAATGGTGGCATGCGTACGCCGAATTTGCCTGACCTTCGACCCAACCTGACCTCTGGCGCACAGGTGATGCAGACCGATGAGGGCATCTGGCACCTGGAGATCCCGCCCGGCCCGAAGGGGCATTACCGCCTGGCCCAGCTGGACGATTACTCGACCCTGCCGCGACGCGCTTTCCCCTGGCGGCCTCCGGAGGCTGGCGGCGCATTGACCATGAGTCTGCGGGCGCATGCCTCGGCCAGGAATTTACCCGGCACCTGGGGCTTCGGCCTGTGGAATGACCCTTTCAACCTATCGCTGGGTTTGGGCGGAGCCGCGCGGCGTTTCCCGGCCCTGCCTAACACCGCCTGGTTTTTCTACGCTTCACCACCCAATTACCTGTCGTTCCGGGACGACTTACCCGCCCAGGGGGCTCTGGCAGCCACATTTCAATCCCCGTCACTGCCGGCACCTGTGTTGGCGGCAGGCTCCCCGTTGCTGACGTTCTTCTTTTGGTCGCCGACAGCCCGCCTGCTGCGGCGGCTGGCCCGTCGCTTGATCCACCAGGATGCAGCCGCCTTATCCCACGACCCTACAGATTGGCATACTTACAGCCTGGAATGGCGTAAAACCGGCGTCCTATTTCGCGTGGATGAGGCGACCGCATTTGAGACCCCCACCACACCCAACGGCCCTTTGAGCCTGGTATTATGGATTGACAACCAGTATGCAGCCCTGCCTCCCAGAGGCCGCCTGGCTTTCGGCTTCCTGCCCAATCCGGAACCGGCCTGGATCGAGATCGATCACCTGGTTATGTCCGCGAAGACGTTGATTGAGGACGACGCAGTTCGTCATTAGGCGATGCTCCTCCGCCCATATCGTAATCATGTTTAGGCGGTAATTCTTGGTCTCGATACGGCAGAGAACGCCTGCCTGACCAGCAAACTGCCTATTTCACCCATTGTCAGGTAGCCAGGTCTGACAACTGGCGCAAGTGTTCATCAGCACACGCCAGGCTGCGCTCCACCCACCATTGAAACGTGCGCACACCCAGGCAAGGGTGCCGGGCGGTGCGGTTCCAGGCGGCAGCGGAGGTGGCATCCGGCAGCCAGGTCAGCTCCTGGCTGCGCAGACGGGCATATTCCTCCAGGATTTCGCCGGGTGGCTCATCCGGACGATAGTGAGTCTCCAACCAGTTGTCTTCGTCAAAGGCCGGCAGAAGAGGATCTGACTCGTCCAGGATACGTCGCAGGTTCGGGGCCATGGACTGCGCCTCGATATCCCTCAGGTGAACAAGCAACTGGTGGGGTGTCCACCCGCCTGCCTCCAGCGGTGTATGCCAACCACCGGAGGAAATGACCGCGGCAGCAGCGCGCAGGTCGTCTACCACACTGACCAGGCGCTTCATCAGGTCCTGGCGATATTCATAAAGCTCGTCCACATCAGGTCGTCACATTAATAATCAACGCACACCCTTTTTCCAGCTCGCTCCAGCCCAGGCTGAGTAGCTATGACTATTTTACGCATACAGGTACCTTCCCCTGCGAACGGTTAGCATTCAGGGAAATGCCAAAATAGGGGGAAGGGTCCAATGTATTGCGGATATCTAACTCATTACGGAGTTTCCCTGATGGGTGTTCCTGATCCACCCCACCGTCCAGCACAATTGAAAAATGCAGATGCACTCCCACCGGGTTAGCCGGGTCGCCGGAATAGTTACCCTGGTAACCCAGCAGTGTCCCCGCCTCCACATAAACATCGCTGGTGCCAGGCGGGAACTGCTCAGCGATGAAGGAGTTGCCATCCCGGTCAGCCATATGGGTGTAATACGTCCAAATCTGCCGGCCCGGCTGCAGGGGGTCATTCGGGATGCGCAGGGCTAGGGTGGATTTCCAGTCCGGCTGGCGGGTCAGGTAACCTGGGTAAGCTACCACCACTGGGGTCAATCCAGCCTCGCCGCCCCCGAAGATATCGATCCCCTGGTGGCGCTGCCCCAGGCGGAAGGAGTCATCCCATAGATAACCGATAAAGCCGTCTGTTGGGATCAGGAAGGGAGCCTCCCCGCAGCGCTCGCCAGCGTGCACGGCCCAGTCCGGGTGAGACGGCGCATCTCGCAGCCACATCATCAGGCGCGCCGAGCGCGCCGCATTGGTTTTAAACCACTGATAAACGAAATAACCTCCCACCAAGGCTGCCACGGCCAGGGCGGAAAGGGCCAGGCGCAGCCAGGTACGGTTCACCCTTCCCCCGAGTCATCGCATTCCGACGTTGAAAGCTCAACGTTGATGCGTTTCTCGGCTAACCTGACGTATTCCTCGTCCACCTCGTAGCCCACATAATGGCGACCAGTCTTAACAACAGCGATGGCGGTCTGCCCACTTCCCATAAACGGGTCCAGCACCACCTCGTCTTTGAAGGTGTACAGCTCAATCAACCGGCGAGGCAGTTCCACCGGAAAAGGCGCCGGGTGACCGACCTTGTGGGCCGACTCGGCCGGGAATGTCCACACGCTCCTGGTAGACTCAAGAAACTCATCCTTAGAGATGGTATTTTCTCTTTTTTCTGGGTTTTTCCTGTTGAATGCACCCTTGGAAAACACCAGGATATACTCATGGACATCGCGCAGGGTGGGGTTAGCTGCCGACAGCCAGCTCCCCCAGGCGGTCGAGGGGCTGGCGCTGGAGGCCTTATTCCAGATGACCTCGCCGCGCATTAGAAATCCAATCTCCAGCAAGCTTTCCACGATATATACATGCAGGGGAATGTAAGGCTTGCGCCCCAGGTTAGCGACGTTGATACACGCTCGACCGCCCGGCACCAACACCCGGTGTACCTCTCTCCAGACCTCCTTGAGAAATTCCAGGTACTCTTGAAGGGTCAGGTCTTCGTCATACTCCTTGCCCACGTTATAGGGTGGCGAAGTGACCATCAAGTGCACACTGTTATCTGGTAACTCGGCCATGTTTTTGGAAGACTTACACAAGATGGCATCCAGAAATTGGATCGGGACAGGATTTTCAACAAACTCTACCTTCAGATCACCGGGTAACCCATTATACAATCGGCTGGTGTAAAAAGGGCGTGCGTCGTGGCTGATCCTGCCAGGGGTACCGAAGGCGCTCGTGTGTGTCTTTGTCCTAGTGGGCATGTCAACCTTCCTGACTGGATGGTACAGTCAGTAAATCCGTTACACGCGCCCCTGTCACGCGCAGGATATCCTGCGGGAATAGTCGCACCAGGGCATTTTCGGCCCCACCGCCGGCATACACCTCAGGCTGCTCTAAAACGCGCCGATCGATGAGCGTGGGGAGCGGCTGGCGGTGGGCGAAGGGAGGCATGGCCCCCACTTCATAGCCTGCGATCTCCAACACGATATCCGGGGAGGCAAGCTTTACCCGCTTACGACCTACGCCGTAAAGTGCAGCTATTGCCCGGCGTTCCACATAGGCGATCCCGCAGGTGATCGCCAGGACTGGTTGCTCGTCGATCAGGAACAGGATAGACTTGGCGATCTGCTCGGGACGAGTTCCCACGGCCCGGGCGGCTATCTCGACCGTGGGTGTCCGGTCATCCAGGTACAGGATTTCTCCCGAAATTCCATGTTGATCCACGTAAGCCTGTAAGTCAGCCGGGCCCATTTTATCCATGTTCATTTCTCATCGGGTAGATTATACCCTGAGCTGTATACGGGAGACGTAGGGGCTTGTGTTACATTTCACATCTAGCTTTTTATGGTATGATTACGCCGATTGGAGTACAGGTATATGGACGAGAAAATTACCATTATCGAAGGACCTCCACCCACCTTCGAAGCTGTAAGTGAGGGCTGGGTTCTGGGCCTGAACGAGAGCCCCAGCCTGGGAAATGTTGCCGTTACCCGCCTGAGAACCTATAATGGGCCCGCCCTGCTGGAGCGCTGCCACCGCGCCTGGCGCAACCGCCAGACTATCCACCTTGAATTCCGCACCTCCGATGGGCTGGAAGCGCGCGCACCCATTGTGGCAGCGCGCCATGTCGAAACCCTGGACGGCCAGCTACTGCTCCTGTGGGTACGCCTGGCCCAGGATGCCGAGCTTGAACTGGGTTACGAAGATGACACCAAAGATGATGATGACCAAGGAGACGATGACCATCCTGAGGATGGAGGCTTGGCTGGGGATGATGCGGACCCACTTGGACCGTTTCGATCGCTATAATCTCAACCGCAAGACACCCGGCACATACCGGGTGTCTTTATTTAATAGTACCTACCCGGACAGGGTTTCTACTGCAATGGCTTTAGCCTGAGCAGATTCACTTGGAGGGCTTATGTCAACTGCGAACCCGCTACTCACCGAGCTAAATCAAGGGGTATTCAAGATCACCTTGAACCGACCCAAGGCAAATGCCTTTAATTTTACGATGATCGAGGCAGCGAAAAACGCCTTCGCGGATGCTGAACGCGACAATCAGGTACGCTGTGTGTTGCTGACCGGGTCTGGCAGCGTCTTTAGCGCTGGGCAGGATATAAAAGTGTTCCAGGAAGTGGAAGCCAGTTCCATCCGCTACCACCTGCAACGCACTTATAACCCATTGATCCTGCAGATACGCAGGTTGGCGAAGCCCGTGCTGGCTGCCATCAATGGCCCGGTCGCAGGAGCGGCCCTGGGGATCGCCCTGGCCTGTGACCTGCGTATCGCTGCCGACGACGCCCGCTTCGTGATCGGCTTTCTGGGGATCGGCCTGTCCCTCGATTCGGCAGTGTCGTTGTTCCTGCCGGCATTGATCGGCCCGGGACGGGCTGCCGAATTCACTTTTACCAATCAGCCTATCACCGCCGAACAGGCCCTGGCTTGGGGGCTGGTAAACCGCGTGGTACCCGCGGCTGAGCTGCCCGAACGAGCCAGCGGATGGGCCACCGAGCTGGCCCAGGGTCCGGTTCACGCCATGGGATTGGCCAAACGCGCTTTTAACAAAGCCGTCTACCCCAACCTGGAACTGGTGCTGGACTACGAGGCCCATCTTCAGGAGATCGCCGGCAGGGGAGAGGAACACAAAGAAGGGGTGAGCGCCTTCTTAGAGAAGCGAGCACCGAGGTTTACAGTTATATAGGACCCATTTCCCCTTGTATTATCCCCCTCTCATTAAAATCGTTATTGTGGTCAAAGCCACGAAGATTACCCCTACACCGAGGCCTGCCAGCAGCACATCTCTCGTCTCGCGCTGGTCCACCATGCCCAGGGTTGGATAGATCCCCTCAATCTGCAGCAGTGGACCGGCAAACCAGGCGAAGAGCGTGCCGGCGATCAGACCGCCCACATGCCCCCAGTTATCGATGCCTGGCGATAGTCCAATAATCAGGTTGACCACGGCAATCAGGACAATCTGAGTTAGCGCACGCTGGGCCATGTTACCAAACAATTTCCGGTTTTGATATAAAAATATGCCCTCTGCACCCAACAGGCCAAAGATAGCGGTAGACGAACCCAGCGAGGGGTTCGGCGATAACATAAATGAGGCCACATTGCCGGCAAAACCACTCAGGATATAGAGCAACAGGTAACGCCAGTGCCCATAATAGCGTTCCAGCCCCGGTCCGAGGCTGTATAAGGCATACATATTAAAGAGAATGTGTGGGATAGAGGCGTGCAGGAACATCGGGGTGAACAAACGCCAAATTTGTCCCTGAACGATCAACGAGTTCGCTTTTACACCCAACGCCGCGGGTAGGTCTCCGCCCAGAAAATTTTGACTGGCGACCTGCAGCAGGTACACGATCACACAGGTTCCGATCAGGGTGTAAGTAACTGTTGGAGTAACCGCAG
>CAZPWU010000061.1:0-8646 GCA_964590325.1 uncultured Anaerolineaceae bacterium
GAAGGTGTGTATGTGTGGGGAAATAAATTTAATCTCTTGTACTTTGTCATACAGGTTCGCCCCTGACCGTGCTCCACTGCATGGCGGTATTTCTTATCAAATTTCCAGTAGTATACACATTATTTTTAACGCCTTGGGACTGTAACTTGACCTCGATCCTATTACTGAGCATCTTTTCTATAATTATGATGTTGTTCGTGTAGAAGTTTCCAGCGTCTAACGAATTTGTTGCTTTATAGACGAAGACGATCCTCTTCGTAACTTCATTCGTTTTACCTAAGACGCGAATGGATGTTATTTTTCTAACATAATCATCCTCATGAGCCTTGAGGGCGCGAACCACGAAATCGATAAAGTCGTCAGTCTCCTCGGGTAGGAGCTTTACCGGAATTGGGAGCTCAAAAGGCCTGTCAACGTCCACTCGTTTCCCCTCTATCCTCCAACGCCTCATCAATGAGGGCGTTATGGTTGTTGAATTCATGAGGACTGGGAGGGCACCTGTGATCACCGCAGTCAATGCGATGCAGATGGTGGCGAAGCTCCAGAATGCGGAAACCTTTTGGCGAACTTCAATCGCCAACCCTAAAAATGCTATTGCCCTATAGAGGCTTAACCCTACTAGGTATCCTAAACCCCCTGCGATAATGCCGATAATAAACGCCTCGGCAACGAAGATAGCGGATATCTGGCTGGGGTTAAGGCCCACAGATGATAGAACTTGTATCTCTTTCTTCCGCTCATAAATCGAGTTAAGCATCGTCATCATCACGTTTAAAGTGACTATCCCCCAAGGTACTATCAGAGGCAGGGCCTTAACTTCCATGTAGCCGCCAAGGCGGGTTAAATAGACGCCATCGGCTGACGAAAACCAGACATCATATCCTCTTTCCAGGGCCAGCCTCTCTGCAAAGGCTTTAACATCGGCCTCTTCTCTGACAGTGATGTCAACTCTCGTGATTCCGACGAGAGGCATTTTAAGAGCCGTCGAAAGGTTGGCGATGATTATTTCAAATGGCTCACACGAGACGGGTATGAAGGTCGGTGATGCTTCGGGCGTGACATCTAATAGCTTCTCTGGGAGGTAGGTTGAGTCGTCAAGGTCTCTCAACCCGCTGAACGCTCTATCGTCGAAGACCCCCTGTATCTCGATCCAAATTTGCTTACACGTTAAATCACTCAAAACAAGTTCATCGCCCACCTCAAGCTTGAGCCTCATCCTCAGGGCCTCGCTTATCAGAATGCCGCCTTCCGATGGAAGTTCGCCTTTTACAAGGACATCTTTTAGATTGATTATTGTCGATTCTGCAGCAGGGTCGATTCCTAAAACGCCGAAGATGGGAAGATCATTCAAATGGGCAACAGGCTGTGTGACTGGTGAGTTCTCAGCCTTCGGTGAGATGACCTTGTTCTCTGAATGTTTCTCCAGCCAACCTGAATAAATTTCTGACGATGTCAAAAATATGGGCTCTGCTTTATTGTACCCCGGGGCACGGATCATTACGACATCCGATTGGGCCCCTTTATCATTCAAGCGGCTCACAACTAGACCATAACCCTTCGAGAAAGAGGTGAGTAACACGAAGCTCGTGACGAGGGCCATGATAGATATCAGTGTAAGTGCGTACTTCAATTTCCTTCGGTTGATGTTTCTTTTCGCCATGGAGAGAATGGGAACGATGATGTTACGCACGGGAATTTGAGTTTTTCCGCCTTTTCCACTCATGAAATGAGGGAGCATTTTAACTACCATCAAAGAGGCTACGAGAGTCAGTGCCGCCGACCCAACAAAGAGCGGGAAAGGAATTATGACGCTGCCTGGATAAGTGAGGTACAGAATCGCAAGCAAGAATAAGTAGATCGCCAAGCTACCGAGAAGCTTAGTTGGGTCCGTTCTCAACAGCAGGAAAGCGATGGCGATGGATACAAAATTTATGAATAAGATGAGCATGTAGACGGAAAAAGCGGCGTCATCGTACAAATGTGCTACGTCGATCAACGTCTGCCTGAGCGCAATGAAGCTCCTCTTAGCTGCATCGAAGCTTTCGATGTATCTTTCCTTTTCGTATAGGTATCCTGCCTCTGAGAGCTGTCTCAAAGAGGTTAGGGCCGTCCCTTTTTCAGTCGCTAAGTAGAACCCTAGTGTCTCCATCTCTTCGATCTTCGAATCAACCACGTTTAGGAGCGTTTCCACGAGGTCAAGATTGTATTGAGTTGAGTACCGTCTTATGTCAATGGTCGCCAATTGACCCGTTTCGAGCATGAAATTATTTGATTCGCCAACCTTGAAACAGCGATATTGGCGGCCGGACTCCGTGGCGATTGAGGAGTTGACTTCGATTGTAAAAGGTACGCCAGACGGGACGACGAGATGCGAATGCTCAAGACCAAGGAAGGTGCTCTGGCTCTCAGGCGCATATCCATACATAAGGGGGAAACCTTCGACGCACATAACCTCGTTTGACTTCGGATCTAAGACTGTATATAGCAGCGATAATGGGATTTTCTCTGACTCGACAAATTGGCTATCGCCTATGAAGACTAGGGAACCAGCCCATTTGAGTGCGAACTTAAGGACATCTCCGTCGGAAGGCACTAGCTCGGAACGCAAAGGAAGATAGTCGATTCCGGGTGTAGAAGGGTTATCTGCAAGGATATAAAGGACGTAACTTGCTCCAGCCTCAAGCTCGATTTCGAAATATCCGTTTGCGTTGGCCCTTCGTGAGGCGACGCATTTATTCATAAGCCAGACCGATATGTTAGCATTCTCGATGGGCTTGCCTTCTTCATCTTGCACGACGCCCCTAAAGAAAGTAGAGGCGTGAACTTCAGAGGCTGTGAAAGCTAATATTAATATAACAAACTGTAGATAAGCCATCATAAAAGTTCTCATGTCTATGTCACTGCTAGAGGAGGAGCCCCCTGTAAATACCAATCAGCCTCTCTCTATAAAGGCGATAATGAATATAATTTTAACTACAGATGTTTAAGTTAATCCAGCTGTGCGCGGAAAAGACGCTGATAAATGATTTAAACAACTTGTAGCTAAATCGGGCGCGCGCGAATTTGAACTATCGAGCCTTTGTAATGAGCCTATGGATAATTTAAATCTCCAACTTGGGAGTTAAGGTATTTTTTCAAAACCGTATGTACTCTTGAGAACTCGTTGAACAGATGAACAGCGCGCGCGAACCAAAATTTTATTATCTTATGAGCCATTATTAATCGGCGCGCACGGAGAATGTTATTATGCCTGCAGAACTAAAAGTTGGAGATGTAATAGTTAAAAGAGGAGAATTTAAGAAAGGCCACATCAAAGGCGCAGAGCTTAACAATGGCATGTCTCTTGACTTGCCAGTTCTTGTGATGAATGGATCAAAGGATGGCCCTACGCTTCTTCTAACCTCGACTGAACACGGAACAGAGATTCAGGGTATAGCGGTCATCCTCAAGTTGATGAACGAGAAGCTCGACCCTAAGAAGCTCAGAGGAGCCGTCATCGGCATACCTGTAATGAACATGTCAGGATTCATGGCGAATCGGTACCGCTCATGGATAGATCACGTTGATTTAAGTAGAGGCAGGGCAGACCTTCCAAATGGTAACTCGACTGAGATGATAGCCTACAATCTCTGGACTGAGGCAATAAGCAAGGCAGACATTTGGATAAACGCTCACTGCAATACGAGACCTGATTCTCTACATTATACATCAATTAGCATAGCTGACCCGAGGAACAAAGAGAAATGCATCCAGATGGCTGAGGCCTTCCCTTACACAAAAATGTTCTCAGACACACCGCTACCCCCAGATGCGCCTCCAACCTATGGCACTCTAGCTACAAAGAAGGGAATTCCTAGACTATTGTTAGAATATGCGGATGGTAGATGGTTTACTGATGAGGCAACTAATACCGGCGTCAGGGGGCATCTAAATGTCATGAAGATCTTCGACATGATAGATGGAAAAGTTGAACCTCATCCCGAAAAGTTTCCACGCGTAGATGGTTGGAATAAAGGCATTGGCACTCTACGGCCAAAGCGCGGTGGCCTCCTAAGGATACTGAAGAAACCGGGCGAACTAATAAAGAAGAATGAGGTTGCTGCCGAGGTGTATAATCTATTCGGCGAGGTCGTAGAGCAGGTGAAAATGCCAGAGGATGGCTACGTCTGGTCCTGGCCATGCGGAGACTTTTGCGATACCTCGGGAGAACTACAGACCGTAAACTCAGGATGTGGTATGGCCTTCGCCTTCATACACGTTGGAGAAAAGCTTCCATAAACCAAGAGAATTAAGGTAAAATTTACTCTTTTTTTTACGAATATGCACTAGTAATTTGTAAATATTAATAATTGATCGGTCTATTAAATAACATACGCGAAGACCAGTTAAATTATTGATCAGTCAATATTTTAATGGTATTTAACAGAGTAACATCGCGCGCATGGAGAGGTAGTAGATCCACCTAAACACTTTAGAAAAGAACTTTTCATTTCACACAAAATAAGATATAGGAGATGATTTTTACTCTTTTTTATGTGTGAAAAGAGACTATACGCGCTCGAGTTTAAATACCACAGGCCTCAAGCCGTCGCGTGCGCCTCTGGCTAGCGTGATGACTCCCGCAAACGAAAACGAGAAGAGACACGCATCTTCCCTCGTCGAGAGGATCCGCACGCGCAGAAACAGTTGAAAAAAGAATAACTAATCGCGCGCGTGACAATATAAAAACAGAATGCCACTCTTATATAATATATATAAAAAAAGGATATTAGAGATTGTTGTTACTCCTTCCTTCTATAAGTGACGTTTTCAGTGCCTTGTTCTGCAAGTCTAGTTCCAATTACTCTTACTAAATCTAATCCTTCGATAATTTTTGCGAATCTATTGGTGGGTGAGGCTATACCCCACATTTGATGAACTTGGTTTCCTGAGCCCATAGAGATTAGAATCTGACAGTATGGTTTATTCTCTGGAGTGTGTGGAATCCATCTTGAAAGAAATCCTATTTCTCCTGCTGGGATGGTTGTATTAGCATATTCTAGTTTATTGAAAGTCCAATCATAAAGATTAACTCCAATAAATCCACCAGACATAACAGAACGTCTAGCGGGTAATGTAAATGGCAGCCTTTCCCACACATAGTTACAAGTTTCAGGTGCTTCTTCGTTAAATAGTTCAGCTACTATTTTTCCACCTTTCTCAAATTCTATTTCCATTTTTCTTGCCATGATCTCATCTCATACAATAAGAGAACCTTATAAAATATATAAGAGGATCTCGATTAACCTCTGGTTTTTCTCTGCTCCCCCCTCGGTTAACCTTAAAGATAACGACAGCGCGCGGGGTGCGTTTAAGTCATCTGTGCACGGTCTGCCTGGTGGTGTAGAACAGCTCCGCGATTCGGGTCACCATAAGCCCTTTCTTGAGGAACTTCCCGAACAATCCCCTGATACTGGGGTCCTGACTCACGTTGCAACTCTGCAAACAATTTTGAGTTTCACTTAAGAAAAGTGTAACGTTAGAAAGTTGACTTTACATGTAACAACCGCTTAAATAGTTCTACTCCTATGTTCTATTTTTGAGGATGAATTATGCATAATGATTTAGGCGCTCTTTTTAGAATATTATTTTTCGTCAGCTCATCAGGTTCAATGGGTATCTATTCTTCGCGAAAGGAAAGGATATTTCTCAAATCACCCAACCTCGAATATCAAATTAAAACATTGAGATGGACGATTGTTGCACTTATTCTCTCGATTGTCTGGCTAGCCTTCAACCCAATATGGTTTCCACAAGCAAAGTTAGAATACGATTTCATGAGGATATTTCTCCTATTTACCGCTCTTTTAGCAACCTTCACTGCTTACCTAACTTATAAAAGAAAGTTAAATAGGAGATAACCTATTCTGAATTTTTTAAGATATTATTCATTTATTACACATAATACATCAAAATATTAGATACCTTATATTTGATATATGTTATAAATAAACATTAGTAGTATCATTTAAGATTGCTAAAAGATATGTATAATCTAATGTTGAAAACTTCGTTGTAGGTATTTAGCTCTTTATAAGTAGGCGGTGCGTGTCTTACCGAGCAGGTTTCAGCATACATTCGCTTTTTCACCGCTTAATTCATATATCCGTCTTGTCAAAAGAACAGATGTCAATAGTGTGAGGGAAACTCTAGATTGTTCAGTAATGAGGAGATAACGCCAGAAGACGAAGAGAAAATGATCAAGGTTGCAGCTCACAAGATACATGACTATGGAATGGATTCCGTTGCTGTGTTGTTTTTACAGAGCTTCAAGCCTCTATCATATATCGGTGGCCAGTTTGGACGTTTTATGATATATCCGTTTCTTTGGATAATAGGGGGAGATATCAGCCAAAGCGGAGAAAAATTCTTTACAATCTTTGAGAACAGAGATAATCTAGAGAAGCTGATCACATTATTGGAGAGGAAGAGTGAAGAGAAGGAATCGGAGCAGGAAGATAAGAAGATTGCAGAGGGTAATCAGACAAAGAAAGAGGCTTCTCCAAAGAGAGATTGGAGGCGTTTCCTCCCGTTCTGATGCAGCGCGAGTTAGAAAGTTGACTTTACGCATCCAAAAAGTTTAAGATAGGATATCATAATAACTTTGGAGACTTATCAATGGCTACGCTCAGGAAACCAAAAGAAGAGATGCAGTATATTCTGGCCACGGACACGGGAAGCACCACGACAAAGGCCAGGTTCTTCCATAAAAGAGATGGCGAGTGGAGGTTTCTCGTCGCCGGTGAGGCACCTACCACTGTTGAGGCACCGTATGAGGATGTGACCCTCGGCGTCAGGAACGCAGTGAGGGAGGTTGAGGAGCTAACAGGGCACAAGATCCTCTCCCCAGATGGCAGTGGTATCGTCGTCCCATACGACGGTAAGATCGGCGTGGACCTCTACTGCACCACGAGCAGCGCTGGGGGAGGCCTGCAGATGATGGTCGCCGGTCTCATCAAGTCGATGACGGCTGAGAGCGCAAACAGGGCGGCGCTCGGTGCAGGGGCCATAGTCATGGATGTACTCGCCCGTGACGACGACCGGAGACCGTTTCAGAAGATCAAAAGGATCCGAAGCCTTCGACCAGATATGATCCTATTAGCTGGTGGGGAGGATGGTGGTGCATCGGCCCATGTGATGGAGCTGGCCGAACTCATTAACGCGGCCGAGCCAAAGGCTAGATTGGGAGTTTCTTATGAGCTTCCCATAGTCTTTGCTGGCAACAAAGACCTACGCCCACAGATATCAGATCTTTTTGGTAGGAAATTTGCGTTGACCATTGTTGAAAACCTACGCCCTGTCCTCGCTGTGGAAAACACTGAGCCCGCCAGAAGAGCTATCCACGAGCTCTTCATGGAGCACGTTATGAGCCACGCACCCGGCTACACGAAGCTAATGAAATGGACGGATATACCCATCATGCCCACGCCTGCTGGGGAGGGCATGGCGATGCAGCTCATCGCGGAGACCTATAAGGAAAATGTTCTCGGCGTCGGCCTCGGAGGAGCCACGACAAATGTGTACTCTGTTGTGGACGGCAGGTTCGTCAGGAGCGTAAGTGCGAACCTCGGTATGAGCTACAGCGTCACTAACGTGATGAAGGAGGCTGGTCTCTCGAATATTATGCGGTGGCTTCCCTTCAAGCTCGACGAAGAGGACGTTGCGAGCAGGCTGATGAACAAGATGATCAGGCCCACTACGATCCCGCAGACCCTAGAGGACCTAATCGTTGAGCATAGCGTCGCAAGAGAAGCCCTGAGGTTGGGGCTCGAGCACCACAAGACCATCGCTACGAGGCTTAAAGGTGTTACCGTGGATCGTTCGATCGGTGATGTATTCCAACAGAATATCACAGAGACCTATATTGACATGATGAGCATAGGCATCATAGCCGGAACAGGTGGCCTTCTGAGCCATGCACCATGGAGGGGGCAGTCTCTTCTGATTCTGACAGACGCATTCCAGCCCGAGGGGATTACCAAAATGTTCCAAGACAGCGTCTTCATGATGCCTCACCTCGGCATCCTTTCAACGGTCCATAGGGAGGCAGCTTGGAACATCTTCGACAAAGACTGCCTCGTAAGGCTTGGAACCTGTGTCGCGCCCACTGGGGCTGGTCGCATCGGCGACCCAGTGATGACCGTTGAGCTGGAAATGCCTGAGGGGAATATCGTGAAGGAAGAGATGAAGTTTGGCGAAATCAAGCGAATCGATTTGAGGGAAAGACAGGAAGCCAAGGCTGTTATCACCCCCCACAAGGGGTTTGACGTCGGCGAAGGGCTAGGACATAAAATCGAGGGTACTGTTATGGGAGGAATTGCCGGCATCATGCTCGATGCGAGGGGTAGACCGCTTTACCTGCCCAAGGACGACGCTGAAAGGAAGCAGTTTCTGTTAAAATGGTTCGATGCCATGGACCTATACCCTGTTGATGAGCTGAAGGAACTAGCCTGAGGTGATGACATTGACGAGCAAGAAAGTCTCTGAAGAGGCATACGCCTATACGCCCGGACTGAAAGTCAAGCGTGCAATGGCTGTTACCAAGGCAAGGCGGTTGCCAATTCCAGGTGAGGTGTGTGTCAAGAAAGGGGACGAGGTAGATTATGG
>CAZPWU010000062.1:0-8631 GCA_964590325.1 uncultured Anaerolineaceae bacterium
GAACTTTCTGGATGGCAATCTGAACTTTAAATATAGAGCTCTGCATTTAAAAAAAGAGTAGCCGCGGCCAAGCCACCGGCTACTCCTGTTGGACGTTAGGTTAATAAGGCTGGATATTCGACCGCTTCAGGGCATTTGTAGCGTATTCCCTGCCGTAAGAGTATAGGGTGAAGGGATGTTGTTCACCTGCGCGAGAACGATCGGGTCTACATCGCCATAATAACAGGCGATTCCATAAATTGTGTCGCCCGCTTTGACGGTGTAGCTGGTCGGGTGAGAGTGCCAGGCTCGATTGCCGGGGTAGGTGTTACCGGTCTGAGGGATCTTCAAGACCTGGCCCGCAAAAGTGACCGTATTCGTGCCCAGCCCATTGAGCGCCAACAGCTCGCTCGGGTTTAAGTTAAAGCGACGGGCAATGCACCAGGGGAACTCACCTTTCTGCAGCGTGTAAGTCGCCGGAAGCCCGGGTGTGGCGGCTGCGACTACGATGGGTGCGGTCGTCGGTGGTGGGGGTTGTACAGCCGTTGCCGTCACAGCCGGGGCCACCTTTGTGGCGGTCACCGCGGCCACAGGCTTGCCTCCCTGGCTGGCGGCGGCGGTCTGTGTGGCAAATTGGCTGAACATTCCCATGGTTTCCGTGCCAGGCGTGCCTGGCATCGGGAACCCCCCTTCCATCACTGTAGCCGTTGGTCCCGTGGGTGCCTTCGAGGCTGGTCGGTTGCATGCCGCCAGTACGAGCACCAGGATTACGATCATCATAACCCGGGAGAAGCGTCGGATGTCCATAGTTCGTCTCCTTCTATAAAAATCACCCTCCCACAGCAGGAAACAAAGAGAGTGTATTGTAATCGTCTTGACAGCCTCGCTTCATACTAGCATAAACCCCAAAAAGCGTCAAGCGACTTCACCGTGGAGATTTCCAACGCCCATATGATGATCGTCAACAGCCACCGTAGAGAGGTTTTCAACCGCTCCCTTTGCCGTTCAGGCCAGCCGCATCGTGTAGCAGCTCCGCTTTATCCGTCTGCTCCCAGGGCAGTACCAGGTCATCGCGGCCGAAATGACCGTAATTAGCCACCTGGCGATAGATCGGGCGGCGCAGGTTCAAATCGCGGATGATCGCCCCCGGGCGCAGGTCGAAGTGTGCCTGGATCAGCGCCGAGATCTTCTCGTCGGGGACGCACCCGGTACCGAAGGTTTCCACGTTAACGCTCAAGGGGCGCGCCATGCCGATGCCGTACGCTACCTGGATCTCGCAGCGGTCAGCCAACCCGGCTGCGACCACATTTTTCGCAGCCCAACGGGCCGCATAAGTTGCTGAGCGGTCCACTTTGGTGGGATCTTTACCGCTGAATGAGCCTCCGCCATGCCGGCCCATGCCACCGTAAGTATCGACGATGATTTTGCGCCCGGTGAGGCCAGAATCGCCCAACGGACCACCGATCACAAAACGCCCGGTGGGGTTGACGTATATTTTCAGCTTATCGTCGACCATCTCGGGAGGCAGCACCGGCAAGATGGCATGCTCGATAACTGCTTCGCGGATCTCCGCGTGCGAGATATCCGGCGCGTGCTGAGTGCTGACCAGCACCGTATCCACCCGCCGCGGCTTACCGTAGCCGTATTCTACCGTCACCTGGCACTTCCCATCCGGGCGCAGCCAGGGTAAAACTTTCCCCTTGCGCAGCTCACTCAAACGGCGAGCCAGCTTGTGAGCCAGGTAGATCGGCATGGGCAACAGGGTCGCCGTTTCGGTGCAGGCATAACCGAACATCATGCCCTGGTCACCGGCACCTATCGCCTCCACTTCGGCGTCGTTCATTTCGCCGGACTTAGCTTCCAGGGCCTTGTCCACGCCCATGGCGATATCGCCCGATTGTCGGCAGATCGCCACCTGGACGCCGCAGGTGTTGCCGTCAAAGCCCTTGTCACTGCTGTCGTAGCCAATATCGATGATGATCTTGCGCGCCAGCTCATCAAAGTTGATCTGGGCACGCGTCGTAATCTCACCTAATAAGAGCACAAAACCGGTTTTGGTGGCTACTTCACAGGCCACACGGGAATAGGGATCCTGCTCCAGGCAGGCGTCTAATACCCCATCACTGATCTGGTCGCAGATCTTATCCGGATGCCCCTCGGTCACTGACTCGGATGTAAACACCAGCCGGGGAGACTGCATAAAAGTACTGCTCATGAATGACCTCCGTTAAGAAAAAATTGCCCCTTCAGGTTGAGAAAGGGCAATACTCGGAAAAACGGTCGCCCTCTCATCTTCCAGAATATCCCTCTGTCGGAATTGGCACCCACTTCAATACTGACGGGTTGCCGAGGTTTCACAGGGCCGGTCCCTCCACCTCTCTGGATAAGAGTGCCGTTAGGGGCTATGAGATTGTGCGCAAGATAATACCACGGTTAGAAGTAAGTGTCAATTGAAGTTCAAATGAGCCCTTTCACCTTAAAAGAGCCATACGATCATATAGTAACCGATCACCCCTGCCCACAGCCAGGAGTCGATGCGGTCGAAAAAACCTCCGTGCCCGGGCAGCAGATTGCTCGAATCCTTGACACCCACCTGGCGCTTGATCATGCTTTCGCCCAGGTCGCCCAGGGTGGGGAGCACCCCCATTGCCAGGCCGATCAAACACCCTCGCCAGGGGGTCAGCGCCGATGCCGGGCCGGCCCCTAACCGCCACAGCCAGCCAAAGAAGGCTCCTCCAAGCACACCGAACACAGCCCCCGCCAGGTATCCCTCCCAGCTCTTTTTCGGGCTGAGGCGAGGGCTGAGCTTGTGGCGCCCAAACTGGCGCCCGATGAAGAAAGCCGCCGAATCAGCCAACCAGACCGCTGGAAACACGACCAGGAACCACCATTTCCCCTCAGGGAGGTTGCGCAGCGAGATCAGGTAAGCGCCGATCCACCCGATGTAGAGTAAACCCGCCAGGGTTACACCGAAATCTGTGCCTGCCTGGTCACGCCCACGCTCATAAGCCAGCAGGTGGTAGGTCATGCTGACAAGGATCAACAGGCTGATCATCCAGGCGGCGCTGTCGAAACTATTCACCGCTCGCCCCAAGACGAGCAGAAGCACACCAGCAAGGACGAGAACGCCGGCGGGTCGAAGCCCACCGGCGCGGAACAATTGTACATATTCCCAGGCAGCCAGGCCTAAAATCAGCGCTATGAACGCCACATACAGCCACCCTCCGACCGCGATAAACGCGAGTCCAACCGGCAGAAGGATGATCGCCACCACCAGCCGCTTAACAAACATGAGATGGCGTATCCTCTTTAGTCTTGGAGGTCAGCCCATAGCGGCGCTCACGGCGGTTATACTCCTCCAGTGCACGCCGCAGCTCTTCTTTATCAAAATCCGGCCAATAGGTGGATGGGAAATACCACTCCGAATAAGCACCCTGCCAGATCAA
Source organism: uncultured Anaerolineaceae bacterium (assembly GCA_964590325.1). Taxonomy (GTDB): domain Bacteria; phylum Chloroflexota; class Anaerolineae; order Anaerolineales; family UBA4823; genus CAZPWU01. Next base: position 3,426 of record CAZPWU010000062.1, read on the forward strand.
GAAATTACTCGCTCGCAGCTCACCCGAGGTGCGGATGATCAGATCCGGATCAGGCACGCCAACCGTAAACAGATACTGGTTGACCAGCTCATCGGTCACCTCTTCGGCTTTGACCCCGGCACGGATCATGTGCTGGATGGCACAAACGATCTCGTCACGCCCGCCGTAATTAAAAGCTATATTGAGGATCAGGCGGTCGTTGTCTTTGGTGTACTCGATCGCATGCAGGACTTTCTCGCGGAAATTGGGCTTTAGCCGGTCCAGACGGCCGATGTGGCGCAACTGTACTCCCTGGTCATGCAGCTCCTGGAGTTCGCGATCAACAACTTCTTCGAAGATCTTCATCAGACCCTGGACTTCTCTTTGAGGCCGCCCCCAATTCTCAGTTGAGAAAGCGTAAATGGTCAGGTATTTAATCCCAAACTCCACGCAAGCTTCGATCACACGGCGCAGGTTCTCAGTGCCGGCACGGTGACCGGCTATGCGAGGCAGCCCGCGCGCCCTCGCCCACCGACCGTTGCCATCCATGATGATCGCAATATGAGTGGGTATTTTCTTGGGGATATCTTTGCTCTTGGGTTTCATAGTCCAAATTTAAAAACTCACTGGCGAACATTTGCCAGATTCGCTCACCAAACTCGTGCGCTGGATCCGCCCACATGGTTACACTTCAAGGATTTCCTTCTCCTTCCGCCCACCAACCGTATTGACTTCCTCAATGTAGCGATCTGTGATCTCTTGCAGCTCCTCTTCGCCGCGCTCCAGATCATCCTCAGAGATCAATTTTTCCTGCTCGAATTCACGCATATCCTTGATACTGTCGCGGCGTATGTTGCGCAGGGCCACACGCGCTTCTTCCAACCGGCTGTGCACTACTTTAACCAGGTCTCGCCGGCGTTCCTCCGTCAACGGCGGTAAATTGAGGCGGATGACTTTACCATCATTATTCGGCGTCAGGCCCAGGTCGGAGGCCTGAATGGCACGTTCAATAGCCCGCAGCGTCGTGGCATCAAAAGGACGGATCAACAGGGAGCGCGACTCGGGCACACTGATGCTGGCTAACTGTACCAGGGGAGTGGGTGTGCCGTAATATTCGACCGCCAGGCGTTCTACCAATGCAGGACTGGCACGCCCGGTTCGTATACCCGCCAGGTCTTCTTCCAGCGCCTGGACCGCTCCTTTCATCCTGGCTTCGGATTCTTTATAAATATCTTTCAGCATAGCGGCCTCCAGTGATGTTCCCAGGGAAAATATCGTAAACGGTTTTTCCCCTCACCTATAGGATACTCTAAAAGTTGCAGGGAGAAAAGGGGTAATTCGGGTTAAAAAATCAAGCCGTTACCAGGGTGCCGACCTTCTCACCAAACAGCGACTTACGCAGCGCCTCGGGATGCCACAAGTTAAGCACCAGGATGGGTAAATCATTATCCATACATAGCGAGATGGCGGTGCTGTCCATCACTTCCAGGCGGCGGTTGATCGTCTCCATGTAAGTCAGGTGGTCAAAACGGACAGCGTTGGGGTTCAGCAGCGGGTCGCAGTCGTAAACCCCATCCACCTTGGTGGCTTTGATGAGCACGTTGGCACCGATCTCCATCGCCCGCAGCGCGGCAGCCGTGTCGGTAGAGAAATAAGGGTTACCGGTGCCACCGCCAAAGATGACTACACGGCCCTTCTCCAGGTGGCGGATGGCCCGGCGGCGGATATAAGGCTCGGCTACAGCCTGCATGCTCACCGCCGACTGGACGCGTACGACCAGGCCAATGCGCTCCATGGCATCCATCAAAGCCAGGGCGTTCATGACCGTGCCCAACATGCCCATGTAGTCGGCCGTAGCGCGGTCCATGCCGCGCTCGAGGCCAGTGCGGCCGCGCCACAGGTTACCCGCCCCAATGACGATGGCAACATCTACCCCCAGCTCGCGCACCTCGCGCACACGCTGAGCGATATCTTCTGCCTGTGAGGGGTCAATGCCGAAACCGTCCGGGGCTGATATAGATTCACCGCTCAGCTTGAGCAAGATACGCCGGTAGATCAAGTTATTCTCCATAAACCGCTCCTTGATAACAAAAAGGCCAACCGGGTGGTTGGCCTTTCTTAATCATGTAGCTGTGCTATCACCGACTTCCCAGCGCACAAACCGCCGGATGACGACGTTCTCGCCCAATGAGGCAATATTTTGGTACAGCAGCTTCTCGACGACAATGCTATCGTCGCGGATGTAAGGCTGTCGCATCAGACAAACTTCATCCATGAACTTCTCCAGGCGGCCTGCGACAATGCGATCTATGACCGCCTCCGGCTTGCCCCCGCCCAGGGCATATGAGCGGGCTTTCTGCCGTTCTTGTTCCAACACTTCCTCGGGGATATCCTCGCTGCGGATATAGCGGGGAGCTGCGGCGGCGATCTGCAGTGCGATCTCGTGGGCAAAGGTTCTGAATGTCTCCGAGCGTGCCACGAAGTCCGTCTCGCAGTTGACCTCTACCATCACGCCAACCCGCCCGTTGCCATGTGTATAGAGCTCCAGAGTGCCCTCGAGAGCCTCCCGGTCGGCACGCTTGGCGGCTTTCGCCAGGCCCTTCTCCCTTAAAATTTCGACGGCTTTGTTGAAATCGCCTTCTGCAGCCTCGAGGGCCCTACGGCAGTCCAACACCCCCGCGCCGGTTTCCTCGCGCAGCTCCTTAACCTGTTCGATTGCAATCGTCATGGTGCTACCTCTTGCTCTCCACCATTACCTTCTTCTTCCTCTTCCCCAGCAACTTCTGCATCTCCAACGGCTTTCTCTTCCCCAGTAACTTCCGCATCTCCAGCGGCTTTCTCTTCCCCGGCAACTTTCACATCTCCAGCGACTTCCTCTTCCCCGGAGACAAACTCCTTCCATTCTTCTTCACTCAGCTCGAGCTCTTCTTCTTCAATTTCCGGTTCTACGGGCTCTTCTACTTCAAGCTCAAGACCCAGGACTTCGGGCTCGATCTCTTCGAGGAACTTTTCGCCTTTCACCGTCAGCTTGGCCAGGGTGGCCTCACCGAGCAGCTCCTCATCGGATAATTCAGGCTCTTCGACGACCGCCCGCTTTATCTCCTCACCCGGCTCTTCGGGCATCTCTTCTTTACGCATGGCCTTGCCCTCGACAGCGGCATCGGCGATCTTACCGACGATCAATTTGATAGCGCGGATGGCGTCGTCGTTTGACGGGATGACGTAATCGACATCGCGCGGGTCGCAGTTGGTGTCTACCATGGCGATCACCGGGATCTTGAGCAGGTTAGCCTCGTGAATGGAGGTCGCCTCACGGTGTACATCGATGACAAAGAGCAGGTCAGGGAGCTTGACCATTTCCCGGACGCCAGTGAGCAGCGTCTCCAGGCGCTCGATGACGCGGCTCAGGATCAAGCCTTCCTTTTTGGTGATGCGGCCAAAATCGCCGGTGTCGCGCATGCGCTCCAGGCGTTCCAGCTCGTTGATGCGCTGGCGGATGGTGCGCCAGTTGGTCAGCATACCGCCCAGCCAGCGGTTGATGACGTACGGCATCCCGCAGCGGATGGCCTCGCTCTGCACCGTCTCCTGGGCCTGGCGCTTGGTGCCGACAAACAGCACCGTGCCATTTTCGGCGACGGTGTCGCGCACCAGGGCGTAGGCTTGTTCCAGCGCCTTGGCAGTCTTCTGCAGGTCGATGATGTGGATACTGTTGCGCTCGGTGAAGATATACGGCTTCATTGCCGGGTGCCACTTGTGGGTGCGATGCCCAAAGTGCACACCGCTTTCCAGCAAAGCCTTCATAGAAATAACAGCCATATGAGTGACTCCTTTTGCGTTAGTCCTCCGCCTCCGTCGTCCCTGCACGGCGCCGCGAGGCTGGAAACCGCGGCACGCTCCGGCAGGTCAGGGGGCGTGTGAGATAGGCTTCCGACTGGAAGCCGCCCGGATGGGCATAATTGCTCCCGCCCAAGGGCGGGAGCGTGCGGAGTATACCACAAGGGAGCGGGATTCGTAAAGGAAAAAGTCAATTACGCATTACCGGAAGATAACAACGGTAACTCTGGATGGCGAATGACCTCTTGACGACATTACCAGCCTCATCCGTAATCGACACCTGTCCCCAATAGTCCAGCAGCGGGTCTAGATCGCTTGTATCCACACCATAGTGACCGCTGGCATCGGTCCACACGTGCCGATAAACGAAGCCGTTCCAATACATATTGACGGGGATTTTAACGAGGATAAGGGTCCCGGGAGGCGCCTGACCCTCTACCACCCTCCGACCGTAATCATATGCAGCGGTCAGGTAGGGCACGGTAAAAGCGTTCGATCCCGACACTTCTTCCAGGGTTAGCTGATCCCCGGACTGGATCGCCCGTCGGAAGCAAGTATAAAAACTTCCTGTACCGGAGGCGGACGTTCCTGTAATCACCTGGCTAAAGGTCCCATCGGCAGACTGCAGCGTCAGCGTGTAGGGAGCCCCAGCAGTGGCCGCGACACCGTTCACGCACTGTGAATCCAGTGTGACTTCCCAGCGGGGGGTAGCAAAATCCAGAGTGGTCCGGTTTCCTTCAGCGTTGAAGTGGGTGAGCTTGCCTTGCGCAGTCTGCAGAGGGGCCAGGCTGGGGAAGTCAGCGAGATAAACACCCGCAGCCGTGGCGGTGACAACCTGGGAGACCCGTCGATCATCCGTATCAAGCTCCACCTCTAAGGACGCATAGGGAGGCGCTTGCCCTGAGACACTCGCCGACCCCCGATCCACCCGGGCCGACAAGAACGGTAAGGTCATGCGGATAACCTCGGTGGGGGCAGTGACTACAATCGTGTCACCCGGCGCCAGCATTTCCAGATAACTGGTAAAACTGCCGTCAGCATAGGCATAACCGTTATTACTCACATCCGTTTGCGACCTCTGGAGCGTGACGGTGAAGGGCGAGAGAGGCGATATCCACCCCTCGACGTGAGGGTCATACAGACCGGCTACCACTAACGGGACCACCTCTTTGGCATAGAAAGAGGGCAGATAACCCATATTGACGGTCACGTGGTCACCCCTGACGAGGGTGTGCCTGCCAGACAGGCTGACCGCATACGTACCCTGGGTGTTAACCGTGGTGGTTAAGGCTAACTGATACCAATCGCGACCATACACCCATAAGCCAAGCTGAGTGCCGGGCGGGGCATGGCCCGAGATGAGGTTTGTCTGAGGGTCCAGCGTCACAGTCAA
>CAZPWU010000063.1:0-8607 GCA_964590325.1 uncultured Anaerolineaceae bacterium
GCCCGGCAATAACCCTTATGTCATCACAGTCGGCTCATTTACTGACAACTACACCCCAAATAGTTGGGGTGATGACTACATCACACCGTTTTCAGCATCCGGACCAACGCTCGATGGGTTTGTCAAGCCGGATATCGTTGCACCTGGTGCGCATATGGTTTCCACAATGATGCCCTGGAGCTATATATCCAGAAACCACCAGGCAAACCAGATCACACCTCTGTACTTTTCAATGGCAGGGACCTCATTATCCGCTGGGGTTGTTTCAGGTCTGTGTGCGCTGATCATTTCCAACAATCCCGGGTTATCACCCGACCAGGTTAAGTTTCGGGTGATGAACACAGCTTTCCCTTGGGTAGACCCGGTCACCACCGATGCTTTATACAGCATGTGGCAGCAAGGAGCTGGCCGTGTCAACGCGCCCGATGCCGTGACTGCCGTAATCACCGGGACCGCAAATTCCGGGCTGGACATTACCGCTGATATTGCCGGAACTCAACATTACGAGGGTTTCTCATACTATGATGAGACGACCGGGCAGTTTCGCTTGAGGGGTGATTTCGGTGATTGGGCGGGGGGTTATGGCACGTGGAGTGGAGGCTACGGCACCTGGAGTGGTGGTTACGGTACATGGAGCGGGAGTTATGGTACCTGGAGTGGGGGCTATGGTACCTGGAGCGGTGGATATGGCACGTGGAGTGGTGGTTACGGCACCTGGAGCGGTGGATATGGCACCTGGAGTGGAAGCTACGGTACCTGGAGCGGTGGTTACGGCACCTGGAGCGGTGGTTACGGGACCTGGTCGGGGAATGAACCGTGGGCGGGAACCGTCTATGCCGATCCAGCATTTATCATGAATTTCCTGACCGGAATCAGCCCGAACACTACTACGTCCTTGACCTCAGTGAATTGGGTTGACGAACCATAAGCTCTTCAAGCTTCAGCAAATCCAAATTCGCGCCGAGTTGACGGAATATTAACCGGGCCTCATTAAACAACACCCGGGCACCTACCTGATCACCGCGTGATAAGGCGAGCATTGCCATACTGACAGCAGAGCGGCTTTGTTCCAACTGGTTACCAACGCCTACAAAAAGCGTCGCAGCTTCCTTAAGTAGTTTCTCTGCTCCCTCATAGTTCCCCTGGAGCCGGGTGGTTTCACCCAGCAGCCTCAGCGCCCGTCCACGGTTTTCTGCCTGCGCAGAGACATTACTTCCCTCCGTCTGGTTGATTAATTGCAGGGCCTCCTCCCCTTGTTGTTTGGCCTGGTCTGAGCATCCCCGTCCCAGCCATGCCAACCCGAGGTTTACGTGCACATCAACCATGTGGTCCATATCCCCAATCTCTCGCAGTATTGCTAAACTGCGATTACTGTATTCTATCGCTGTCTGCCAGTCTTCCATCGACAAGTAGAGACGGCTGTAATATAAATAGGTGATCCCGATGATGTAGTTGTGACCGATCTTTTGGGCAGTTGCCAAGGACTTATCGAGATACTTTTTTGCTTCCTCAATATTTCCCCGGTCTAATTGCAATAGTGCCAGATTGGTTGTTAATTCGACCTCTCCCTCCACATCACCGAGGTTGGCATGCAGTTCTACGCTGTGCATAAAATTCGTCAGAGCACTATCCCAATGCCCCCTCTTCCAGCTCAACAACCCCAGGTTGTTATATGACCTTGCAACAGCAACGATATCCCCTATCTCTTCACGCATTGCCAGGCTTTTTTGTACGTAATTGCTGGCATTATCAAGCTGGTCTTTTTGAAAATAAACCCCACCAAGACGATTATAGATGGAAGCGGTTACATCATACCGCGAAGTATCTTTTACTAAATCCAGGGCGTCAATGAGATACTTTTCAGCCTCGTCAAGGTTTCCGCGCCGGAAATTAATCCATCCGATATCGTTCAAGATACGCGCTTTCTCAATAGGCATCGGGGAAGGAGATTTATCTGCCATCCGCTGCGTTATTGCCAGACAAGTCAATGCTTCTTCATAGTTTCCCTGGCGTTCATAGGTTGTGCCGACCTTCCGCTGCAGGATGCACTGCTCTTCTGTAAACTGGTCGGAAGACTCGGCATTAATATTGTCCAGGGTCCTCTGGTAATGCTGGCGGGCAAGCGGGTATTCACCGGTCAAGAGCAAGATATCACCCAGCCCCACATGGACCTGGTAAGCCTGACCCTTCGTATGTTTCACAGTGGGCAACAGCGTTAACGCATCCTCGAAATAACGACGTGCCTGGTCATTGATATATCTACGCGCAGCTTTCTGTCCCGCCAAAATCAAGTAATGCATAGCCCGGTTTTTCTTAGGACTCCAGGAAAAATGCCTGGCCAGGAGGTCGATCTGTTCATCCACCCGGTCGGCATAGATAATTTCGATCGCCTCGCCGACTTGTCCATGTAAATCGGACCGTTCCCGCTTGAGCAAGGTGCTATAGATGGCGTCTGATACAAGCACATGGTTAAAAACAAACTCTGTGCTATTTGAACCCGGTTGGGGCAGGATAAATTCTCTTTCGATCAATCGAGACAGAGCCTTTATTAATTCCCTCTCATCCATCGACGAAAGCACGATCATCAACACAGGCAAACTGAACTGCCGTCCAATCACTGAAGCTACCTGCAAAACCCGGCGTAAAGGTCGTTCGATATGATCAAACCGTGCCAGGATCAATCCCTGTAAGGTTTCTGGGACACCCAGGGATTTAATATCCATCCCCTCTACTAAAAGCCATTGGTTACCTTTACGCTGGATCACACCCTCATCAATAAGCATCCGCAGGATTTCTTCAAGGTAAAATGGGATGCCAGCAGCCCTCTGGATGATCTGCTCACGGAGCTTCTCGGGGAGGTTCGGTATGGTTAGTAATTGTGAGAGAAGCTGTTCACTTTGATGAGGCGATAGGTTCTGAAGTTGAATCGTGGAAAATTGTTCTACCAGGTTTTGGCGAGACCATTCGACGATCTTACCCGTCGTTCCGCCGTGAAATGGGCGGGTGACGGCGATTATCAGCAGTGGCGCCTGCCGGATAGAATCCAGAAGAAAATGAAGCAGTTCCAAAGATGCCTCATCTACCCAGTGTAAATCCTCCAAGATTATGACTGTCGGGTGGTAACGCGCCTCAGCGACTATCAAGTCTCGCACTGCCAGGAAGATTTGTTGGCGCAGCTGACTCGCTTCCAGGTATTCAACCCGCTGGGACATGACGCCATCCGCAGGTGGAAGAGACAACAATTGCTCAAGATATGGGATGACTTCGCTGGCGCGAAACCCCAAGACCCTCTCAGCGCTCTGTGCCAGGCTTTCCCTTATCTGAGATGCTGGCGTGTCCGGTTTTACCTGAAGATAATCGCGTAGTAAATCAAGGAACAACCAATAGGAGACAGACCGCCGATAGGTCAAGCTGTGCCCTTCGTACATACCCACCGGTACCTGTCTGGTCAGCTCCATAAGCTCAGTGACCAACCGACTTTTTCCAATGCCGGCTTCTCCGACAATTAAGATAAATTGCCCTTGTTTATAGGTTGCCAGAGTCCCTATTGCCTGCATCAACTGACGCAGCTCACTGTCACGACCGATCATCGGTGCGCGCAGCCCTTCAATGCCGCGCACCGAACCAGGTGCGGGCTTAAGCCCTACCACCCGATAGCCTTTTGTGGGGTGGAGGATACCCTTTAACTGAAGGCTTGGGGTGGGCTCGAAATCGACCAGAGCCCTGGTCTGCTTGTAGACGCTTTCGCTGGTTAGGATCGTCCCAGGCGATGCGGTCTCCTCAAGGCGTTGAGCCAGGTTCACCGTATCGCCAATGGCAGTATAATTCATTAACTTGTCTGTCCCAATGCCACCAACGATCACTGAGCCACTATGCAAACCGATGCGAACGTGCAGTTCCGCCCCCAGGCGAGACTTCACTTCATAGCTCAATTGGTCAACATCGACCTGCATATCCAGCGCAGACCGAACGGCTAACTCAGCATTGTTTTCATGGGCGATCGGCGCACCAAAAATAGCCATCAGACCGTCGCCGGTGAATTTATCGACCATCCCCTCATACTTATAAACATCGTCGGCCAATATATTGGTAAATTTCCCCACCAACTCATATAAGTCATCGCTGTCAATATGGGCGGATAATCCCGTATAACCTGATAGATCCGCAAATAAGATGGTAACATTACGGCGTTGTCCGGTTGCTTCTAATCCCGCCCGTCGGAACCGCTCTAACAGATCCGTGCCCACCATGATACCGAGGTGTTCAGGAGAGAGGGGGCTATCAACAGGTTCAGTCCGGGGAATATCTGGAGAAGAGTTAAGATGAGCACCGCAGTTCCCGCAAAACCGCATGCCAGAAGGGTTATTAAAACCACAGCTTGGACATTGGGTGGACATAGGATATCGGTAATCAGAATATACTTACTTCATTAAAAATAAAGAAAAATACCAGTTGACAATGAATCTCAACACGATTATAATTCAGCGCGCACTGCCCCGGCAGACATTGCTGGGGCAAAATCTTGTTGGACACACACACCTAACGGTTTTGTATGTCCGTAACATCCATAATCCCCAACTTCCCCGTAAATCGGCGGTCTGCGCGGATCCTGCGGTGAAGTGAAGCTTGGAGGAATGCTATGAAATACGCCATTATTGAAGATGGCAGCAAGCAGTATAAAGCCACCGAAGGCGGAACGATTGAAGTAGACCATTACGACTCAGAAGTTGGCGAGCAAATAGACTTACCGCGGGTGCTTATGATCGTTGAGGATGAAAACTGCACCATTGGTACACCCACAATTCCTGGGGCGAAGGTACAGGCCACCGTAGTCTCCCATATCAAAGGCCCAAAAGTGGTGATATTCAAGTACACACCTAAGAAACGCTATCGCGTTAAAAAGGGTCACCGCCAGCAATATACACGTTTACAAATTGACTCCATAGTAACGGAGTAGGAGGCAAAAATGGCTCATAAAAAAGGTGGCGGCTCCAGCCGCAATGGTCGAGATAGCCAGGGACAGCGCTTGGGTGTAAAGGTGTTCAGCGGTGAGCGCGTCCTGTCGGGACATATCCTGGTCCGGCAGCGTGGAACTCACATCAAGCCGGGTCGTAATGTCGGCGTTGGCAAAGACGATACCCTGTTTGCGACAGCGGATGGTATTGTCGTCTATGAAGTCATCCGGGATGATCGTAAACGCGTCAGCGTAATGCCGGCTGAATTAACGTAAGTCGAAGATACACCTGTTAGATAGGTGAAAGGATTAATGGTATGAAGAAGAATATCCATCCTACGTATTATCCAGATGCGAAGGTTATCTGCGCCTGTGGTAATACCTGGACTACTGGCTCTACCCAACCGGTCATCCATACCGATGTATGCTTTAAATGCCACCCCTTCTATACCGGTGAGCAACGCATCGTCGACACTGAAGGTCAGGTAGACCGGTTTTATAAGAAACTGCAAGCGCGCCAGGAATATATCGATGAAAAAGCAGCCCGCGAAGCTGCTCGTACCTCACCCGAACGTCCTGTCGAGGAACTGGGCCTGGGCACTCGCCCGACCGATGCATTGATAAAAGCTGGGATTACTAACGTTGGTCAGATCATGGAAAGGTTAGCAGCCGGTGAAGCTGCATTACTTGCAGTCGAAGGTTTTGGTCGGAAATCCCTGGCTGACCTCAAAAAGCACCTGCGCCAATTTGGCTATGAACTACCGGAAGCTGCTGAAGAGATCGTAGTTTGATAATAGCTAACCGTGAGTATGATATAAGAACCGCTCCTTTCAGGGGCGGTTTTTTTATTTTAGAGAGATGTGGACGCTAGAAATATAAACGAATAGAGGGCAGATAACTTTTCGTCTGCCCTCATATTTTTTTACTAATAACTGATCACCACTCGCTTACTTGTCTTCGGCGATCCCAACCCCTTGATACTTTAGAGCGGAATGTGCGGCAGCCAGTCGTGCAATCGGCACACGGAATGGCGAGCAGCTCACATAGTTGTTACCAATGATGTGACAGAATTCCACCGAATCCGGATCACCACCATGCTCACCACAGATACCGACCTCCAGGTCAGGGCGGGTCTTACGACCTTCCTCAACCGCCATCTTCATCAGTCGGCCAACTCCAGGGCGATCGATGGTCTGGAATGGGTTCATAGGTAAGATGCCTTGCTCAACATATGTGACCAGGAAATTGCGCTCAGCGTCATCGCGGCTGTAACCAAAAGTCATCTGGGTCAGGTCGTTGGTGCCGAACGAGAAGAATTCAGCCAGCTCCGCGATCTCACTTGCTGTAACGGCTGCGCGCGGGATTTCGATCATAGTACCGAACTTATAGGTGAAATTAACACCCTTTTCTGCCGTTACGGTCTTGGCAATCTTGACCAGGCGCGGTTGGATCCATTTCAGTTCAGTGAGCGTGCCAGTGAGAGGGATCATGACCTCTGGCTTGACGACGATCCCCTTTTTGGTCATATTCGCTGCGGCTTCGAAGATCGCCCTGACCTGCATCTCAACGATTTCAGGCATGACGATACTCAATCGAACACCGCGCAACCCCATCATCGGGTTACTCTCATGCATCGCTTGAATGTTGGCTAATAATTTTTCTTTTTCATCCAGACCTTTGGTTTCCCCTTTCACCCGCATGGTGATCACCTCCTCCAGGAGTTTTTCCTCCGAGGGGAGGAACTCATGCAAAGGTGGGTCGATCAGTCGGATGATGACCGGGTAACCGTTCATGGCTTCGAATAGACCTTCGAAGTCAGACCGCTGGTAGGGCAGCAACTCATCGAGGGCTTCTACGCGTACTTTGCTGTCTTCTGCCAGGATCATACGCTGCACGATCGGCAGGCGCTCTTGCTCAAAAAACATATGCTCGGTACGACACAATCCGATGCCCACTGCGCCATAAGAACGGGCGCGGCGAGCGTCTCTGGGGTAATCGGCATTGGCCCATACCTGAAGCCCACGGGTCGGCCAGCCCTGCGGAGCCTTACGAATACCGGGTGTGGCACAAATCTCGTCTGCCCAGGTCAACAAAGTCAACAAATCGATCTGTTCTTCCAGGTTGGGTGTAGTGGTCGGGATCTGTCCCAGGAAGACCTCACCCGTGGTCCCATCCACGGAAATCCATTCACCTTCCTTGACCACTTTACCATCTACTTCCATCAAGCGTCTTTCCAGGTCAATGCGAATGGCCGCTGCCCCAACGATGCAAGGCACCCCGAACTGGCGTGCGACAACGGCGGCGTGGGATGTAGCCCCACCCTCGGAGGTGAGGATGCCTTTCGAGGCGATCATCCCGTGTACATCGTCCGGTTTGGTGAACGGGCGCACCATGATGACATCCTGCTTATGTTCCTTTGCCATGCGTTCTGCCATATCAGCGTCAAAATAGGCCTGCCCAACTGCTGCCCCCGGGGAGGCATTCACACCCTTGGCATACAGCTTGCCGACTTTTTCAGCCTGAGCTTTTGCATCAGAGTCAAACTGAGGGTGAAGCAATGTATCAACCTGCTCAGGGGTCACGCGTAAAACCGCCTCTTCCTTGGAAATTAACCCTTCATTCGCCATATCGACAGCGATCTTAACCGCTGCCTTGGCAGTGCGTTTACCGCTTCGTGTTTGCAGCATCCATAACTTACCGTGCTCGATGGTGAACTCAACATCCTGCATTTCACGGTAATGCTTTTCCAGCCGGTCGGTAATTTCCATAAACTCCTTGTAAGCTACCGGCAGATCTTTTTCCAGATTTACTATTTTCTCAGTATTGCGGATGCCGGCGACCACATCTTCACCCTGCGCATTGAGCAGATAATCGCCATACATTTTCTTCTCGCCAGTCGATGGGTCACGCGTAAAGGCTACACCCGTCCCGGAGTCCCAACCCATATTGCCGAATATCATGGTGACGATATTGACCGCGGTGCCCAGGTCATCGGGGATACCAGTCGCATGGCGGTAATCGACAGCCCGCTTACCGTTCCAGGATTTGAAAACAGCATCGGTAGCCAGGCGTAGCTGTTCGAATGGATCCTGTGGGAAATCAAATCCTTGATATTTCTTTACCACAGCTTTAAATGTTTCGGTGATCGCTTTCCAATCCTCGGCAGTCAGTTCAGTATCCGATTTGACACCCTTCTTCGCCTTATATTGTTTCAAAGGTTCTTCGAAGGCTTCATCCGGAATACCTAAAACGACTTCACCGAACATTTCGACCAGACGGCGGTAAGAGTCGTATACGAAGCGCTCATTACCGGTCAACTTAACCATCCCAGCCGCGGTCCTATCGGTCAAGCCGATATTGAGCACAGTATCCATCATACCAGGCATAGAGAACTTAGCGCCTGAACGGCAGGAGACCAGCAAGGGGTTACTGGAATCACCAAATTTCTTACCTGTCTGGGCTTCCACTTTCTTTAAAGCCTCCAGTTCTTGTTCCCACATCCCGGGTGGGAAATTACCCATCGCCTGGAAAGCATTACACGCCTCTGTCGTCACCGTGAAACCAGGCGGCACGGGTACGCCAGCACGAGTCATGTCAAACAGACCTGAGCCTTTACCGCCAAGCAGGCCGCGCACTGCATCCCAAGACCCGTT
>CAZPWU010000064.1:0-8600 GCA_964590325.1 uncultured Anaerolineaceae bacterium
CATCACCAAGCGCTGGACACCCGAGCAAAAACGCCGCATCCGTGAAAGCCGCTTGAACGCTGGTAGCGCCGTCAGCCAGGCCATCCAGGCCGCTCGTAAAAAACCCGATGTGCTCGTCCAGGCCTCTGCTGTTGGGTATTACGGCAGCCGCGGCGATGAGATCCTCGCCGAGAACGCCCCTCCCGGCAGCGATTTTGCTGCCCGGGTGTGTATCGACTGGGAGAATAGCACCGCAGATGTCGAGCCGATGGGGGTACGCCGTGCCGTGATCCGCACCGGCGGGGTGGTCCTCAGCCTGGACGGCGGCGCTTTTCCTTTCATGCTGTTGCCTTTTAAGTTCTTCGTGGGTGGCCCTCTGGGTGGAGGGAAGCAGTGGTTTTCATGGATCCACATCGCCGACGAAGTGAGCGCAATACGTTTCCTGATGGATAATCCAAAGGCACAGGGGGCTTACAACCTGAACGCGCCCCAGGCACTGACCAACGCGGAATTCAGTTTGATATTAAGCCAGGTGATTAAGCGCCCGGCTTTCTTCCCAACTCCTGCGTTCATGCTCAGGCTGCTGTTCGGTGAAAAGGCGGAGGTGCTGCTGGGCAGCCAACACCAGGTGCCCGTGCGGCTGCAGGAATTGGGCTTCCGCTGGCAGTTCCCCACAGCCGAAGTAGCTCTCAGGGATCTATTTCAGAAATAGGCTGGGGTTTATAGCGAGTTGAGATATTTGCGGGTGCTCCGCACCCGCAAATATCTCAATCGCTTTAATTTCCATACCCCCTTAAACCGGAGTAAAATAATCATATCGTCGCAGCGAAAGGGATCACCCATGTATGACCAACACAAACTCAACCAGCTTCGTCAGGCTCTTGACCAATGGGAGCAGACCGATCTGCAGCACTCCCTGACCCAGATACCTGAGCGCCAGGAGGCTTTCATCACCACCTCCTCAGAACCCATCCAACGCCTCTATACGCCATTAGATGTCGCCGCGATGGACTATCTCAACGACCTTGGCCTGCCGGGTGAATATCCGTTCACCCGCGGCATCCATCCCACCATGCACCGCGGCAAGCTGTGGACAATGCGCATGTTCGCCGGCTTTGGTACTGCTGAGGAGACCAATGCCCGCTTTAAATACCTGCTCGAACAAGGCCAGACCGGGCTCTCCATTGCCTATGACCTGCCTACCCTGATGGGCTATGACACCAATGCCCCCCAGGCATTGGGTGAATTCGGCAAGTGCGGTGTGGCGGTCTCTTCTCTTAAAGATATGGAAATCCTGCTGGACGGCATCCCGCTGGATAAGGTCTCTACCAGCATGACCATAAACTCCCCGGCGGCGATCATCTGGGCTATGTATATCGCCGCCGCCGAGAAGTGCGGTGTGCGCCCCGACCACCTGCGCGGCACCCTCCAGAACGACATCCTCAAAGAGTACATCGCCCAGAAAGAATATATCTTCCCCCCCAGGCCTTCCATGCGCCTGGTGGTGGATACCATCGAGTACGGCACGACCAGCCTCCCCCAGTGGAACACCATCAGCATCTCCGGCTATCATATCCGTGAAGCCGGGTCCACCGCCGCCCAGGAGCTGGCCTTCACCCTGGTGGATGGCATGGAATACGTGCGCTGGGCGCTTGACCGCGGCCTGGCAATCGATGACTTCGCCCCGCGCCTGTCGTTCTTTTTCAACGCCCATAATGACTTCTTCGAGGAGATCGCCAAGTATCGCGCTGCACGACGCATTTGGGCACGCGCAATGAAGGAAACCTTCGCCGCCAAGAACCCCCGTTCCTGGCTGATGCGCTTCCATACCCAAACAGCGGGTGTCTCGCTCACCGCCCAGCAGCCCGAGAACAACATCGTCCGCGTCGCCATCCAGGCTCTGGCAGCCGTGCTGGGCGGGACACAGTCGCTGCACACCTGCAGCATGGACGAGGCCCTGGCGCTGCCCTCACAGCATGCCGTCACAGTCGCTTTACGCACCCAGCAGATCATCGCCGAAGAATCAGGCCTCGCCAACACGATTGACCCGCTTGGTGGTTCCTTCTTCGTTGAAGCCGGGACGAAGCGCATCGAGGCGCAGGCGTACGACTACTTCCATCGCATCGACGAGCTGGGTGGGGTGCTGCCCGCCATCGAGAAAGGTTTCTTCCAGAGGGAGATCGGCGATGCCGCCTACCGCTACCAGTGTGAGATCGACGATGGCATGCGCAAGATCGTCGGCGTCAACGCCTATGTCGATGAGAAGCCAGTCTCCATCCCACTCCTGGAGATGGACCGCGCCGGATACGACCGCCAGGTAGCGCGTCTGGAGCAGGTCCGGCGGATGCGCGACCAGGGCCGCGTAGGGCAGGCCCTCGACCGGCTGCGTATCGCCTGCCAGGGCACCGAGAACAGCATGCCTTTCATCCTGGATGCCGTGCGCGCATATGCCACCCTGGGTGAGATCGTGGGTGTGATGAAATCGGTCTTCGGCACCTACGACGAGCCCACCTGGATTTAGCCAAACCGCCCAACCCGGTTGGGCTCCTACCCGCTTTTTTCCACGGGGAATCCCGAAGACCCCGTAAATATACATCCATACTCATTAAATTAGCGGTAAAATATGTCCGAATTTAGTACTGAGGAGGATTTTATATGGCTAATAATAAACCGGGGGTGATCGGTATCCTGACCGGGGGTGGCGATGTCCCCGGCTTGAACCCGGCCATCCGAGCCGTAACCATCCGTGCCCTGCGGGAGGGCTATCAGGTCATCGGCATCCGGCGCGGCTGGAGCGGGGTGATCGATATTATTCGTGATCCGAAGGTCGACAACAGCAATAATTATCAGATCCTGACCGAAGAGGTCGTCAACCGCGCCGGGCGTACGGGGGGTACCTTCCTGCATACCTCGCGTACCAATCCTATTAAGGTAAAGAAGGGCAGTGTGCCGAAGCATTTAAAGGATGAGTACACCGACGAGGTCAACGACCTGACCCCTGAGGTCATTAAAAACCTGGACTTCCTGGGCATTGACTATTTGATCCCCATCGGCGGTGATGACACCCTCAGCTACGGCGTGCACCTATACCTCCAGGGCATCCCGGTCGTCGCCATCCCCAAAACGATGGACAACGACGTCCCGGGCACCGATTACTGCATCGGTTTCAGCACCTGCGTTACCCGCACCATCTCGATGACCAACAGCCTGCGCACCTCGGCGGGTTCTCACGAGCGCCTGCTGGTGCTGGAGGTCTTCGGGCGCTACGCCGGCTTCACTGCCATGCTCCCCACCATGGCCGGAGCGGCCAACCGCTGTGTCATCCCCGAGTTCAAGTTCCACATCGACCGCCTGGCTGAGCTGCTCTGCTACGACCGCAACCGCAACCCCAGCAAGTACGCCGTGGTCTTGATCTCCGAGGGCGCCATGTTCGAAGGCGGTGAGATGGTCTTCCAGGACCGCACCACCGACGCTTACGGTCACGCCAAGCTTGGCGGGATCGGCGACCTGGTCGCATCCAGGCTCCAGGAGCTCTCTCCGAATTACAACAACGGTAAGCCCATCAACGTCATCAACCAGAAGCTCGGCTACCTGGTGCGCGGCGGCGACCCGGATGCCATCGATTCGATCGTCCCGATGGCCTACGGCAACCTGGCCCTGGACCTGATCCTCAAGGGCATCCATGGGCGGCTGGTGGTGCTGAAGAATGGGCGCTACGACAACATGCCCATCGATGTCGTCATCAGCACCAAGAAGACCGTCAACATCGAGAGGTTTTACAACACCGACCGCCTGCGCCCGCATTACAAGAGCTTCGAGATGAAACCCTTATTTATTATGACGAGTGAGTAAATATGGGGTTCTTCATGTAGAGGAGAGTATCCTATGCGTATCGGCGTCCTGACGGGTGGAGGTGACGTACCCGGCCTCAACCCCTGTATCAAAGCTCTGGTCTACCGGGCAACCGATGAGGGTCACGAGGTCATCGGCATCCGGCGCGGGTGGTGGGGGCTGCTCAACATCAACCCCGACGACCCGGTCACCTGCAACGACTGCAGCTTCCGCCTGGACAAGATCAACACGCGCACCATCGACCGCACCGGTGGGACGATCCTGCATACCAGCCGTACCAACCCGTCGCAGGTCCTGCCCAAAGAGGTGCCGGCCTTCTTGCGCGGGGGCAATTTCGACGAGAACGCCACAGAAGCGCTGGATTTCACCCCTCATATCCTGAAGGTGCTGGAGCGCCTACGCCTGGACGTATTAATACCTATCGGCGGCGACGATACACTCAGCTACGCTGCCCGCCTGTATAATGAGAGCTTCCCCATCATCGCCGTCCCGAAGACGATGGACAATGACGTCTTCGGCACCGACTACTGCATCGGCTTCTCCACGGCGGTCACCCGCAGTGTCCAGTTCATCCACCAGCTTAGGACCTCCACCGGCTCGCACGAGCGACTGGCGATCATCGAGCTGTTCGGGCGCAACTCCGGCGAGACCTGCCTGGTCTCCTCTTACCTGAGCGCCGTCGACCGCTCCATCATCTCGGAGGTGCCCTTCGACCCCGAGAAGCTGGCTGGCTATATGATGCAGGACCGCCAGAGCAACCCCAGCCAGTACGCTATGGTCGCCATCTCCGAAGGGGCGCGTTTCGTGGGCAGCAAGATCATCGAATACGGCCAGGCCGACGCCTTCGGGCACTCCAAGCTGGGCGGCATCGGCCTGATGACCGCCGAAGCCCTCAAGGAGATCACCGGCGTCAGCACCATCTACCAGCAGGTAGCGTACCTGATGCGCTCCGGAGCTCCCGACTCACTCGACCTGATGGTGGCAGTCAACTATGCCCAGTTGGCGATGGACCTGATCAACGAGTGCAAGTCCGGTGAGATGGTTGCGCTGCAGGGCGGGCGCTACACCCACGTCCCCGCCGACACCTGCACGAAAGGTATTAAAAGGGTCGATGTCGAGCAGATGTACGACGCCGATACCTACCGGCCCAAGATCCGGACGGTGCGGAACAAGCCGATGTTTCTGTATTAATTCCGGCTAAAGGCCCCCTGTTCAAATTGGACAATTAGTGGTATTATAGTAATAATAACGGTATAGGTGCGGTCTTGTCCATTTACGGGGTCTGTGAATATTACTCATCTGCTATGCTCAGCTAACCGTCCGCAGCCAGGATATCCTGCGACGCGGGCGGTTTATCGGTTTAATTAAGCTGTTGATCACCGTGCACCCTCTTGAGTAAGGTGTTCCATCCAGCACCCGGTCCGATTGAGAGCAGGACCCTGCCTATGACCGTTTCCAACCGAGCGCCAGACGCTCATATTTGAAAAGGAGAACATCTTATGCCAACCGCAAAATCCTCATCCCGAGAACCCGCTGAAGAAAAATCCTCAAGCCGGGTTTTCCAGATCGTCGGTCGGGCCCAGCTCGAGGAGCTGGAAACCCTGCCTGGCGATATGAAACTATCGGCCTATGCTTTTGACAGCCGCGGCCAGCTACTTGGCTTTGCCAGCCTGGATGCGAAAGGCAGCTTCACGGTGCCGGTCCTTCTAAAGTCACCCGCTGCGGTCGAGCTCGTGGTCGGCCCTACCGATGACCCGCAGAAAGTGCGCTCTTCCGCGGTCTTCAGCCAGTCCTATACGGCCAAAGACTGGATCGCTGAGGGCAACCGCTTCCAGATACGGCCAGAGTTATTCATCCCGCCCTACATCTGGTGGCCGTGGCGACCCATCCGGGTCTGCGTCACCGGCCACGTGCGCAAGATCCACTATACCGACGACAGCCCGGAAATCTGCCCGGTGCCCTTTGTTAAAGTCGAGGTCTTCGATGTCGACCGCGAAGGCTGCTTCTGGCCCCCGATCATCCGCTGGTGGGACAAGCTGATCGACCGGCGCGTGATCCGCATCCCCGAGCTGCTCCAGCAGCCTCCCTTCCCCATCCCCGGACCGGGCCCGGTGGAGCGCTTCAACCCAGCCTCGTTACTAGAGAAGGTTGCGCTCAACCCGCAGCCCCTGCCGCCCAGGGAATCCGCTTTTTCCAGGATGGCCCTCAGCCTCTCGACAAACCTGCCAGACCCTACCAGGCTGGTAGCGCTCAACCCGCAGCCGGAGCCGCCTAGCTTTCAATCAATGGCTATGTCGCGTGTAGGCGAGGTCAGTGCCTTGTCCAACGAGATCGCCTCCCGCCTGGATAACCTGACCCTGACCTCCACCGTCGCCCCCTGGCTGATCTTCCCGCGGTGCTTCTACAGCAAGCAGGAGGTATGTGAGACGACCACGGACTGTGATGGCTTCTTCCGCTGCTGTTTCACCTGGTATCCCTGGCACATCCGAAATGGTCGCTTGCGCTTCGACCCCCGCCCGGACATCATCGTGCGCGTCACCCAGATCATCAACGGCGTTGAGACGGTCATCTATATGGACCCGTACACCAGCACCCGCTGGAACGTCAACAACGCCCACATCGACCTGTGGCTGGACAACGAAGAGGTGCTGTGCGGCAGCGGCTGCCAGCCGCAGCCCGAAGGCAATCCCACCTTCTTCACCCTGGTTGGCCTGGACGAGGTCTACAAGATCGACCAGACCACCGGCCTGTTCTCCAACCTGCCCTACGGCGGAAACCTGAGCAACGTCGCCTACGGCGACTGGCTCTTGATCTGCGGCCTGTTCGGGCATGGCCTGAGCACGGGTGCCCCGAAACGCTACTACCGCCTCTCCACCAAGAAAGGCGCCAACCCCTTCAAGCCGATCACTACCACGCTGACCGACACGCGCGTCGACGCCGCCTTCAACACCGAGATCTATACCCTCGGCCCGCAGACGGTCAATGGCGTGCAGAACCTCTACGAGGTGCGCGACACCGCCAACTACTGGTGGTACAACCTGGATAAGATCGGCTGGTGGGATACCCAGAGCGAGGAGCCGGACTCCGCGCTGTACACCGTCCGCCTGGAGGTCTTCGACGAGAACGGTGTCAAGCTCAACTCGCCGGTCGTGGATTACCGCGATGGCACGGTGCCGCCTCCGGGACCGCTGCCGTCGATGGTGGACCACTGCGACCTGAATATCACGGTCGATAACCGCGCTCCGTCTCTCGACCTGCAGATCCCGGCTGCGGCTGGTGACTGCGGCGTCGTCCCCTGGAGCTCCGCCGGGTCGCTGGCTTTCGACGTGACCGTCAGCCAGGCGCATAACCGGCTGTACTACTGGAGCCTGCGCTATGTCAAAGGCCTGACCGGGATCGATGTCTACCTGGCCTCCAGCTCCAGCGGGTCGGGGCTGGCAGTCCCGGTGATCCAGTCCATCAGCGGTGCGCCGCTGCTGGTCGGCTTGACCGGCACCTGCGCCTTCTCGCTGACTCTGGACGCCTGGCCGCTGGTGCGTAATGGGTTCGGTTTCATCCACTACGTCCACCAGACCAAGGCCATCGCCATCGAAAAATGCTCGTAAGCTAGATTAAAATCACTCTCGGAAACTGCAACAACAAAAGCAGGCGGTAATATGCCGCCTGCTTTTGCAATTTAGGGCTATTAGCCAGGATTATTTCCGGGCGGTCACGAACAGTTCTTTCAATGCGACCACGATCATCGCGCCAGCGACGAAGGCTGCCACAAACGGCAGGACGTATGATAAAGCAGTCCCGATAACGGGTACAGTATTTAGCGCCGTTGCGGAAAGAGTTAACGCAATCGCCGCCAGCAAAAAGCCTCGCGTTTCTTCCGCGGTGACATTGAGCAGGCCGACGATCACACCCAGGATCGCCAGCACCCAGATAGCCCAATCGGGTTGAAAGAAAAGCCCCGCGAGCACGGCAATGACCAGGCCGACAATAAAAGCCCATTTACCAACTGTTGCAAGGTTCATAATGCCCTCCTTTGGCAAAAGAACAGGTGAATATTGATGCGGACCGTCGAAAAAGATGATGATGTGAATCACCTGTTAAAACACTTATCCAGAAGAAAGTTGCGCATTCGTCTCGGCTATAAGCGACCGCGGGTATCCAGCGCCTCGACACCGAGCAGATGGTCGACGCGGACACTTACCGCCGAAGATACAGGCGGTCAGCGATGAGCCGCTGTTGGTCGGCCTGACCGGCACCTGCGCCTTCTCGCTGACCCCGGACGCCTGGCCGCTGGTGCGCAACGGCTTCAGCTTCATCCACTAAGTCCGCCAGACCAAGGCGATCGCCATCGAAAAATGCTCGTAAGCTGAGCTAAAGAACACAGCACCCGGTGTCTAAAAGGCGCCGGGTGTTGTGGTTTATAAAGGGTCAGCGCGATCGCTACACCCTTTTATTTAAACATCTCTTCTAGATTGCTCAATAATTATAGATGCGATTTGGTGTTTAATGGAGCTTTGGAATAATAGAGCTGGTCAGTTATCGGAAACCCTGGTCGAGGACCAATAAGAAAGTCCTTGCGGTTAAGTGAGATGCGATAGTCATCCAATTCAAGACCCCCTGTTTTGTATTGTACTAAAAAGGTCAATAGAAATGGTGTTATCACAGCCTGTGCTAAATCTAGACTCATTGCAGGTAAAGCTTCACTTTTGAGTAGTTTCAATAATTTTGGTGAGATCAATCCAATTTAATTTGGATTTTAATAACTTAAAATT
>CAZPWU010000065.1:0-6515 GCA_964590325.1 uncultured Anaerolineaceae bacterium
AAAATTCAGCAAAGATGTAGTTCTCCAGTTTATTGAAGGCTCTCCGCCTGACCTGATCCGATTGCCACCGGGCTGTGCGTTTGCCCCGCGTTGTCCTTACATGACCGATCAATGTCTGGTTGATAAGCCCAATTTGGAGTTGGCCGAAGAGGATCATTGGGTGGCCTGCTGGCAGATGGATAAAGTCCAAAGCAACACCCGGTCGGCGTTATAAGACTCCAGGAGCAATGATAGACCATGGCTTTGAACGACCAACCTTCCCAGCACGAGATCCTGTTACAGGTAAAGAATTTAATAAAATATTACCCCGTCCGTAAAGGATTATTCCAACGCACGGTCGGTTATGTCAAGGCCGTCGATGATATTACCTTTGATATTTATAAAGGAGAAACCCTGGGGTTGGTCGGAGAAAGTGGCTGTGGTAAGACGACCGCAGCCCGGGTGATTCTACAACTCCAACGTGCCACCTCGGGCTCCGTACGCTTCGATGGTCAGGACCTCACTGCACTGAAAGGCGAGGAACTACGCCGCCAACGATCTAAAATGCAGATCATTTTCCAAAACCCCTATTCCTCACTCAACCCACGGATGACTATTGGCAATGCCCTGATTGAACCGATGATTGTACATGGTCTTGCCAACCGTAAGCAGGCTGAAGAAAGGGCAGCCGAGCTGCTCGATAAGGTTGGTCTGAATCCATATTTCGTCAACCGGTTCCCAAGCGAATTTTCCGGAGGTCAGCGTCAACGCATCGGAATAGCTCGAGCTCTGGGCGTCGAACCTAACTTCATTATTTGTGACGAGCCAATTTCATCTCTGGATGTTTCCATCCAGTCTCAAATCGTCAACTTGCTCAAGCACCTACAAAAAGAGTTGGGGCTGACATATCTTTTCGTTTCCCACGACCTTTCAATGGTGCGTTATATAAGTGACCGGATGATAGTGATGTATCTGGGGAAACTCATGGAATTGGGGGATAGCAACCAGGTATGTATCAACCCACTCCATCCCTATACCCAAGCTCTGTGGTCAGCCGTACCGATCCCCGATCCAGAAGTCGAGGAGACCCGTGAGCGAATCATCCTCGAAGGGGATGTCCCCAGCCCTGTAAACCCTCCCGAGGGCTGCCGGTTCTCTACCCGTTGTCCTAAAGTGATGGATATCTGTCGCAAGACTGCACCAGTATTCAAGGAGATCGAGCCTGGACATCACGTCGCCTGTCATTTATATTGAGCGATCATTGATGGATCTCCCTCTTCCGACACACATCTGGTGGCCGTGGGATCGACCCGTAGAATGTGTGGGCTTTTACCGCTCCTTTCTGGTCACCGCAGCCTCACCCGCCAGGCTGTATGTAGCCTGCAGCGGTAACTACAGGGCCTGGCTCGATGGTTGTGCGCTGGAAATCCCCATATCCCATATGCCTTCATGGCGCTCCATGCATGTCATCCCGGTAGAATTATCTGCTGGTCAACATCAATTATCTTTCGAAGCCGACTCTGGTCAAAACCAGCAACCATTTCTGATGGCCAGCCTGGATTGGCATGAAGGAACACAACCCAAACGCCTTGTAACCGACGGAGAGTGGGTTATGGCTGGCAACCCGCCCCCCTCCTGGGTTGAGTTAGCTCAGGTCGAAAATCCATCCAGCTTACCCTGGCGTCCTGCCTGGGCTTTTGACGGAGTTTGGGCTGAACCCTGGGGGATGCCCTGTAATGCCCCAGATGACTTTTGCCGTTTGACGACTGGCTGGCAGATAATATCGAAAAAACGCTTAACCCACACCGCTCGCTTGTATTACGGCACAGCATCGCTGGGCACCGCGATCCGGGTTCGTGGGGATGGCGTCATCGTAATTAGCCCTCCGCATCCTTTCCCAGTTTCTATGCCCAAGTTCGAAACGATTCGTCCTCGTCTGGAATGGTACCGCACCCGCGAGGCCCACTCTCTCATCAACAATACCTGGCTCGATCTTTTTGAAACCCGCTGTCCGCATGCCATTTTCGACACAGGTGCAGAGACATTCGCCCGCCTGCGCTTACAACTGCGAAACGGAGGGCCAGCCATCGTAGCCGTGACTAGCGGGGAATCAATTAATGAGGTCAACCGTTATGCCCGTCGGGTAACGGATATTGTGGTATTGAACAATGGTGAATCTTTTTCTACAGCGCCCACGGGCTTTCGGTATGTCAAAGTCATGGTCCTGAGTGCAGGCTCTGAAACGGCTGTACTTGAGCCTATCGAGATCCAAAATATCCATTACCCGGCCGATCCGCTTGGGCGATTCCGTTGTAGCGACGAAAACCTGAACGCCATCTTCGACCTCTCAGTTCGAACGATTCACCTGTGC
The DNA here is from genome assembly GCA_964590325.1 of uncultured Anaerolineaceae bacterium. GTDB lineage: Bacteria > Chloroflexota > Anaerolineae > Anaerolineales > UBA4823 > CAZPWU01. Next base: position 2,351 of record CAZPWU010000065.1, read on the forward strand.
ATGCAAAACGAAATCTGGGATGGCATCAAGCGCGATCAGCTCCCCTGGATGGGCGATCTATACACGGAAGCGCTGGCAGCCTATTCTCTGTTCGGCGATTACCGACTGGCGCGGCGCACCCTGGCTGTGCTGGCTGAAATTGGTCCTGTGCCCGACCGGCCATTGGAAGCGCAGCGTTATCCTGGCCTTCAGTCTATATGGAAAACGGCGGGTAATGATATCAACAACATCCCGTCCTATACACTTTGGTGGTTAGTGGGATTATGGGACTACTGGCAGTATAGTGGCGACTTCTCACTGATTCGGGAACTGTCTGTTGAACTGGAAGCTACCCTGCAGCACGTCGCCGACTGGGTGGACTCAGAAGGGTATTGGCATCTGCGGGGTGGTTGGGATTTTGTGGATTGGGCACCGCTTACAGCCGAGGAACGGATTGTTTACTGTCATCTACTGGCATGCCGGGCGTTGCGCTCAGGTGCAGACCTGTTGGAGGCTATTGGAAAGTCAGGGTCAGATTACCGACTGCTACGAGACAAGATGGCTGAAACTGCCCGGCGAACCTGGTGGCAAGAGGGCTTGGTAAACTTTGGTCATTCTCATCACGTTAACGCCCAGGCCATCTGCAGCGGAATCCTGTCCGACGTTGAAGCCAAGGCTTTGTTCGATCGGTCATTACAACCCGACCCACCTTTGAGCATGACTTACTGGCATCGTTTCCTGGACTTAACCGCTGCTCTTAAGGTTGGTGATATCTCCTGGGGTATGCAATATATCCATCGTCATTGGGGTCCGGCACTGCAAGTAGGGATGACGACCCTTTGGGAAGCATTTGACCCCGCGTGGAAAGGTGACGATCCCCACGCAGTAGCTATGGTCGGTGCAGGCTATGCTCGTTATGGGGGCTACGAAACCTCTCTCTGTCATGGGTGGTCTGCGGGTCCGGCGGTATGGATGATAGCTGCGGTGTTGGGTGCTACGCCAGTTGGGCCCGGTTTCTCTGAGTGCATCTTTCGTCCCAACCTGGGTGACCTTGAATGGGCTGAGGGAGCCATTCCAACCCCTCAAGGGTCGATCCATATCTCCTTACGACACCCTCAAGGCAGGAAGCCCACCGCCAAGTTGGAGGTTCCCAAAGGGGTGAATATTATCATTCCGGACGTTGTGCAACATCAATGGGCGATTGGGTAACTTGAATATTAGCAACTAGCGTGTCTTAGCTCACCTCGCGCAGCAGGTGCATTGGCAATTTTGATCATTGTTCTTTCACTTCACCTTAGAATTTACGTATCCATTCTTTCGGCCAGCGCTCCACGATGACTTTGGTTTGTGTAAAAAACTCTACAGCGTGCCGACTCTGCCCATGGAGGGTGCCGAAGAAACTGTTCTTCCAGCCACTGAAGGGGAAGAATGCCATCGGGGCTGCCACACCGATGTTGATGCCGATATTGCCAGCCTGGGCCTCATGGCGGAACTTACGCGCTGCTGCACCGCTGCTGGTAAACACACAGACCATATTGCCGTACTCGCTGCGATTCGTCAAAGCGACCGCCTCTTCTACCGTGTCGACATGGATCAATCCCAGCACAGGCCCAAATATTTCCGTACGCGTGATGATGCCTCCTGGGGGTACTCCCTTCAGAATGGTAGGTCGGATAAAATTCCCACTCTCATAGCCTGGGATATTGGCATTGCGCCCATCGACGAGCATCGTTGCGCCTTCCTCCATGCCTTTCTGGATTAAACCCTCAATGCGTGCCTTGCTCTGTGGGGTTATGACCGGGCCCATCTGGACTTCGGGATTCAGCCCATAACCGACCACGCGGTTGGCTGCCGCATCAGCCAACGCAGGGATAAAAATTCGGTCCGCCTCGTCCACCGTGACGACTAGAGAGGCTGCCAGGCAGCGCTGGCCGGCGTTACCGAAGGCGCTGTCGGTGACGATGTTGGTCGTCATTTTGACATCTGCATCCGGTAGGATAATGATCGGGTTCTTGGCGCCACCCTGAGCCTGGACGCGCTTGCCGTTAGCAGCTGCCCGGCTGTAGATATGGCGTGCAACCGGAGTGGAGCCCACAAAGCTGATAGCCTGGACCAGGGGGTGGTCGAGGATGGTATTGACGGTGTCGGCCGCGCCGTTAATTAGATTAACCACACCAGGGGGAAAGCCGGCTTCCTCCATCAGTTGGAAGGTCTTCTGCATGGTCACCGGCGTACGCTCTGAAGGTTTAACAATGACGGTATTACCGCAGGCGACAGCATAAGGCAGGAACCAGAACGGGATCATGCCTGGAAAGTTAAAAGGTGCGATTATCGCTGCCACCCCGACCGGTTGGCGGATCAGGTACTCGTCGATGCCCGGCGCGATATCCTCGGAGATATCACCCTGCATTAAGATGGGGATGCCGCAGGCCACCTCGATATTCTCGATCGCTCTCCGCATTTCACCGCGTGATTCATCCAGTGTCTTCCCGTTCTCCTCGGTAACGGTGCGGGAAAGCTCTTCAAAGTGGTTCTCCAGTAAGTCTTTTAATTTGAACAGATACTGGATTCTCTGGGTTGCTGGAACCTGACCCCATTTTAAAAACGCCTCCGTAGCCGCGCGGGCAGCTTGATCGACTTCTGTCGCTGGAGATAGGGGCACCTGGGCCAGCGCCTCCGCAGTGGCGGGATTCATCACATCCAGATATTCGCTGGCGGTAGAGGCGCGCCATTCGCCATTGATGTAATTTAGTAATGTAAGTTTCGTCATCTTATCCAATCTCGCCAACTATCACGGACCGTTTTTCGTCCAATGAGAGGGTAGCTGATACAGAGTTTAGCGTTTATCAGAGATAGTATCTTTCTTTTTGACAGGCTTCCTCGTAGGCAGCACGTGCTTTCTTAACACTATCGATTTCTGATGTCTCGGCTACGACCACATCCCACCAGGACTCGTAGCCCGGCACGCGCACTTCACGGTCGGTCTCGACCACCACCACAGTAGTACGCTCGCTCTGACGGGCTTTTTGCAGGGCTTGCTTAAAATCATCCAGAGTACGAGCATTGAAGGATAGCGCCCCCAAGCTGCGGGCATTGGCAGCATAATCGACCGGCAAGTAGCCGCCGTCTAATTGCCCAGTTTGCTCATCCCGGCAGCGGAAATGCGTACCAAATCCACCGCTCCCCATCGACTGGCTCAATCCACCAATGCTGGCGAACCCGTGATTGTCAACCACAACGATAATCAGCTTCACCCCTTCCTGGACAGAGGTGAGGATCTCTGAAGGCATCATCAGGTATGTGCCATCGCCGACATAGGCATAAACCTCGCGGCTCGGATCTGCCATTTTCACACCCATCGCTCCCGGTATTTCATAGCCCATACACGAGTATCCATATTCCAGGTGGTACGTGTTTGGCGTATGAGTGCGCCACAGTTTATGGAAGTCGCCTGGGTGACTGCCTGCGGCCGAGACGAGCACATCGCGAGGGCCAGCAGATTCCCAGATAGCCCCGATCACCTCACTTTGGGCTGGCAAGGGCGTGTTACCGAGGTGGAAAAGCCGGTCTACCTCAGCTTCCCAGGTGGCTTTGAGCTCAGCGATACTGGCCTGGTAAGCCTCACCTATATGGTAACCTTCTAGAGCCTTGTCCAGCTCCTCCAATGTGACTCTGGCGTCTGCTACCAATGGGATCGCGGAATGTTTATAGGCGTCGAGCTCGGCCACATTGATATTAACGAAACGTACGGTTGGATTTTGAAAAGCAGTATGGGAGGCTGTAGTGAAATCTGTATAGCGCGTCCCCACCCCGATGATGAGGTCAGCATCACGCGCCAGGCGGTTTGCTGCCAGAGTGCCGGTTGCCCCGATAGCGCCCACGCTCTGCGGATGGTTGTAAGACAGGGAGCCTTTGCCTGCCTGTGTTTCCCCGACTGGGATGCCGGTCTGGGCAGCGAAACGCGCCAGGACCGCGCTGGCCTCGCTATATAGAACCCCACCACCGGCGACGATCAACGGTTGGAGGCTGGCCCGGATGGCTTCGACCGCCCGGCTGAATAAGAAGCGATCCGCTAACGGGCGCTGGATATGCCATATCCTGGGGCTAAGCAGTTCCTCTGGAAAGTGATAAGCCTCAGCCTGGACATCCTGCGGCAGTGCCAGGGTCACTGCGCCCGTATCGGCTG
>CAZPWU010000065.1:6615-8593 GCA_964590325.1 uncultured Anaerolineaceae bacterium
CGGCTGACCGGTTTAAATGCATCGTTCACACTGATGTCCTGACTGGAAGGCGATTCCAACTGCTGCAATACAGGGGCAACGTTGCGCCTGGCAAAGATGTCCCCAGGCAATATTAAGACCGGTAGGCGGTTAATTGTGGCCATGGCAGCACCCGTCACCATGTTGGTTGCACCCGGACCAATGGATGAGGTGCATGCAAAAGTGTGCAAGCGGTTGCTCATCTTCGCGAATCCAACCGCCAGGTGAACGCCGGATTGTTCGTTGCGCACCAGGATATATCGGAATTGTGGCTGCTGGTGGAGAGCTTGCCCGATACCACCGACATTGCCATGACCAAATATCCCCAGCATACCGGCAAAAAAGGGGCTTTGCATGCCATCGCGTTCGACAAATTGGTTCCTTAAGAATTTAACGATCGCCTGTGATGTGGTTAACCAGATAGAGCTCATAGACCACTCCTCCTTGGTAGGTATTTTAAATCGGTCTCGCCGGGGTGCCGATATAGTTGATCCATTTCACCATCGTCGTGGGGTTGGCGATGCCATATTCGCGGGCAGTGCCGTCAAAGCAACCATAGGTGACCCTATTGGCATTGCTTTCAGGAAATGTGGACCAGGACCTGGACTTCCTTGCGACCGTCATCTGGTAGCGGCACCAGATTGCCAGACACCGGTTGGCCATCTGCCCAAAGGGCCAGTGTGCTGCCAGGGCCTGTCCGTTCGACCGTGATGTGGTACGTGGCGCCGCGGAAGATGCGTTTGGCCTTGAAGCCCGTCCAGTTAGAAGGTATCACCGGGGCAACGACCAGCCCATCTAGTGCCGGCCGGATACCCAGGATCCATTGGGTGATGGCCACGTAGTTCCAGGCAGCAGTACCGGTCAGCCAGGAATTTTTGGCCTCCCCGTGATCAGGGGCGTCGCGGCCGGCGATCATCTGGGCATAGACATACGGCTCGCAGCGGTGCAGGTCACTGATGGCCTCGCGAGCTGAGGGGTTTATGCGCAGGTAATAATCGTGTGCCTGGTCCCCGTGCCCCAACATGGCTTCAGCGATCATAATCCAGGGGTTTGTGTGACAGAAGATTCCAGCGTTTTCCTTATAGCCGGGTGGGTAAGATGAGATCTCACCCAGGTTGAGATAATAGTGGGAAAAGGCCGGCTGCTGTAAGATGATCCCATGAGGAGTTGCCAGGCGCGCCTTGACGGAGTCCAGGGCCAGGGCGGCGCGGCCATCTTTCAGGCCAACACCCGCCATGATGCAGATCCCCTGGGGTTCGCTGAAGATCTGACCTTCGGAGCAGGCCTTGGAGCCGACCATCTGCCCCAGGTCATCATAAGCCCGACGGAACCATTCTCCATCCCAACCGTGTGCCAGGAGGGTGGCTTCCATTTTGGTAGCAGTTTCCCGGTAGGTGCTGGCTTCGTCATTCATTAATCGATGGACAGCCAGGTCTGCCATCTCCTGGGCTGCCAGGATGAATAACCCGGCGATGAAGACCGACTCGGCGACTTTTCCGTCTTTGTTGGTCGTTGTCTGGAAAGACTGGCCAGGCGTATCGGAAAAGCAGTTAAGGTTCAGGCAGTCGTTCCAATCGGCGCGGCCGATGAGCGGCAGACCGTGTGGTCCCAGACGGTCCAGGTTGTATCTCAGGCTACGTTGGAGGTGCTCATAGAGCGGCTGCCGGGTATCTGGCTGGTTATCGTATTCGACCAGCTCATCCAAGATACTCCAATCGCCGCTTTCCTTAATGTATGCTGAGACACCGAGGATCAGCCAGAGGGGGTCGTCGTTAAAGTTGCTGCCCACATCATTGTTACCGCGCCTGGTCAACAGCTGGTACTGATGGTAGGCCCCGCCATTTTCCAATTGGGTGGCGGCCAGGTCGAGGAGGCGCTGTCGGGCGCGTTCTGGCACCATGTGGACAAACCCGAGCAGGTCCTGGTTCGAATCCCGGAAGCCTATGCCGCGACCGATGCC
>CAZPWU010000066.1:0-4993 GCA_964590325.1 uncultured Anaerolineaceae bacterium
CCTGGAATCCATTTTTCTTTCTCCAAGCAAATCTCGAACAAGAACGAGCGTTTTTAATCTATAACAACACTGGCAAAGCTCTATATTTTTTACGCCTGGTCGAGAGGTGCGCCAACGATCTGGCAACATTAACGGGTAACTGTAATAAAGCAATTACCCTTTATTATCTGGATATTGCCTTAAACAAGGCATCCCAGGCAGTGTCTGCTGCTCCAGAAAAGGATACAAAAATCCTGCTTGATCGCCTGGCTGCCCTTACTCAGAAGGTGTCAGATACGCTGCCCGCCCTGAAATGTGTGCCAGGACAATTCCCGCGCTTATTTATAACTGTTCAAGCCAAAGTCAGCACACTTCACCAGATAGCTGTTAATCCGCGACGAGGCAGAAGTAAATGAACATCACCGGGTACTGTATCGAGCTCTTACCCAACTGACCGCCGAACAGCAGCATGTCCTGACGCTTCGCTTTAGTAACGGATGTTCACTGGAGGAGACGGCCTTGATCATGGGTAAAAATACCAATGTAATAAAGGCGCTCCAATTTCGGGCACTGGCGGTTTTGAGGAAACTGATGGGGATGATTGGTAATTTTCATATCCCTGGCAGTAGAATTGCAACTGAAAAATCTGATAGAATATTAATCGTATAATGAAAATAGCTTCTACAGATATTTCTTCATTGTGTAGTCCCCTGTCCCGGCGTGAGTTTCTTAAACTAAGTGGGACGGGATTATTTGGGTTATTATTATCTCCATTGGGCCTTTCACTCGCAATCACCGAAGTATCCGAGGATCAACGCTTCCAGGGTGTTAAACCCATTTATCAAGCAGACTTACGTAACCTTTACCCGGACCAGCAAGGACGGGTGGTTGAAACAAAAACTACTCTATACAATACACCATCCTTGAGTGGGAAAAAAATAAAAGATGTTTGGCAAGATAGCGTTATTCCCATCACAGACGTAACGGTTGGTGACGATAGTATTCCATTCAATCGGATTTGGTATCACATTGGCGATGAAGGTTATATACATTCTGGGGTTATTCAACCTGTCCGCACCCTCACCAACCCACCTATTGCTAATATCCCTGCCGAGGGGAGCCTGGCTGAAGTCACTGTTCCATTTACCGACGCACGCTGGGGACCTGACAAAGATCAGCTCTTTGCCTATCGATACTATTACGGCACCACCCATTGGGTAACAGGCCTGGAGCATGAGGGTCATCTGGGTTACTGGTATAGGGTGATGGACGACAAGTGGGAATTCGAATTTTACGTCCCAGCCACACATCTACGCCTGATACCACCGGATGAACTCAAGCCCTTATCACCCGATGTCCCTGCGGAGTTTAAGCGTTTGGAAGTGCGGACGAACGAACAGCTCGTGGTCGGTTACGAGTGGGGTAAACCGGTTTATATGGCGCGTGCTGCCACTGGGGCAAAATTCAGTAATGGCAATTTTGAAACCCCACCTGGACATCATATTACTTTTTTTAAACGACCCTCACGCCATATGGCTGCTGGGAACCTGGCTTATAATGGCTATGATTTGCCCGGCGTACCGTGGATCAGTTACTTCACAGAAAGCGGTATGTCATTCCATGGCACATACTGGCATAATAATTTTGGCCATCCACGCAGTCACGGATGCGTCAATCTCTCTCCACTTGCCGCGAAATGGCTCTATTTGTGGACTCTTCCTGTGGTGCCACCAGACCAACAGGAAGTTTATGAGACCTATGGTACTGCTGTTGATGTGATATAAAATGATGCATACCTCATTTCAATATGATCGTTATCTGCTCAAACGCCAGGTCTTGGCCCTCACGGGCATCATCAGGATCTATAATCCCTATGGACAAATGGTCCTTTTCAGCCAGCAAAAAATGTTTAAACTTAAGGAGGATATCCGCGTTTATACGGATGAAACCCTGTCTCAAGAGTTACTCTATATACAAGCGCGACAGATAATAGACTTCTCGGCTTCTTATGATATTATCGACAGCCAGGTAGGAACCAAAGTGGGTGTGCTACGCCGGAAGGGTTTTCGTTCTATTGTACGTGACGAATGGGAGGTTCTGGATGCTTCGGACCAACCGATGGGTGCTTTATATGAAGATAGTCTCAGACAGGCATTACTACGCCGTTTTCTCTTAGGAATATTGCTGCCCCAAAACTATGATCTCTCCATTAGTGATATGCGCGTGGCCGATTTACGTCAAAAGTTTAATTTATTCAGGTATGAACTTGAGATAGACTTCAGCATGGATACTTCCCATCTATTGGATCACCGCCTGGGTATAGCAGCCGGAATCCTACTAGGCATAATCGAACGCCGCCAGGAGAGGTATTAAAATATGTCTCGCAAGCCTGTCTTTGAAGGCTTAATTATTGATGAGTATGATCACCCGGTCGGTGTTACCTACGTGGGTGGTGAACCTTGCTATGTGGTTGACGATAATGGTTTCCACCGGCACATCCCCTCGGAGCAGGTGGACCGCCAGGTACTAAAAAAGATGAGTGAATTGATCGAGGGCAGTGAGGATATTGTCGCTGAACAGGCTTCCAAGATGCTCGGTCAAGATGATATATTCTCGCGAGCATTGATCGAAAATCAGCTTAAACAAATAGAGAAGCAATTCGACCTTGTTATGGAAACTGGCATTCCTGAAGAAGGCCGCGCCTATATGGGAATGATGGGATTCCAGGTAAGAATAAACTTGCATGGAGAGGTATTAGAGGTTAAACAACCAGGAAAGACGGAACCTGGCGAGGAATAATTACATTTTTATCATTAGTTAATTCGGTTATCCCTGCAAAGGATACTAATATGAAATCCTCTGAATATATCGTATCTGTATCTGAAGTAGATTTTGAATACCAGGTGATCGCTTATTCTCAGAAGATCCCTGTTGTGGTAGATTTCTGGGCTGAATGGTGCGTGCCATGCAAGATGCTGGGTCCTCTTCTGGAGCGTCTGACCGAGGCAGCCCAGGGTGCCTACCGCCTGGCGAAGGTGAATGTAGATGAGAATCCTAACCTGGCCTTGCGCTTTAACGTTCGCAGTATCCCTGCTGTGAAAGCTTTTCGCGATGGACAGGTAGTAGCTGAGTTTATCGGTGCTCAACCCGAGCCTAAGGTGAAGGAGTTTATGCGCGCCCTGGCCCCCAGCAAAGCCGATCTGATACTCGAAAAAGCGCAAAGTTACCTACAGGTGCAAAAAATTGCCAACGCTGAATATACATTCCGCCAGGTACTCGCGGAGGTACCCAACCAACCTGCAGCGATCTTAGGGTTGATTAAATGCCTCATCCAACAAGGACGCCTATCTGAAGCCAATAAGCTGCTCAAGGAATTCCCGCCTAGCCGGGAGTATGTGGCTGCCGAAGCTCTACATCCGTTAACTGATGCGCTCAATAGGGTACAGACCAGCACATCACTTAATGATGACCCGTTGGACGCTGCCTATACGAATGCCTTACGCCTGGTGATGCGTGGTAATCTTCCTGCCGCGCTGGACGGTTTATTAGATATCCTGCACCAGGATAAGCATTATCACAACGGTGAGGCGCACCGCGTTATTCTCGCCCTGTTTGAGGTGTTGGGAGAAAATAACCCTCTCACTCGCCAATATCGAAGTGAATTAGCGTCTGTGCTATTCTGAACTGGTCACACCTTAACTTTAGATGGCGATAAACGGAAAAAGAGAATGTGTAGAGTGTACACTCCACACATTCTCTTAACAACAACCAGAGCGTAGCTCATCCGCGATGAGTCAAGAGACGGTCTACTGCAGCGGTTAATTCAGCCGGATTGCCTACCTGAAGGATCTCATCACATACAGGTGCATACTTGAGCATATCACTGTCACCAACCCCCCAAAGAGTTGGTGGTTCAGGATTCAGCCAGATCGTTTGACGGCTACGTCGGGCTAACATGCCAAAAATATCCAGACGGGGGTCATTATAATTATTACGCCCATCGCCTACCACAATAAAGGTCGTACGGCTGTCGATCGTATCCAGGTAATTTTTTATAAAATCATCCAGACTGTTACCAAAATCGGTGTTGTAATATCCCGAAGGCATCCGGTCCAAGATATGATTGACAGCTTTCTCAGCCGCTTTTCCCTCGAAATCTGGAGAGATATATTCAAGGCGGTTAATAAATGCAAAGGCATGTGTCTTGCTGATCTGGTCTTGTATGGCATATATCAAGGTCAGCATCAGCTCGGAACATGAACGCATCGAAGTACTGATATCACAGATCACAACCAGCTTAGGTTTCAAAGTGTGATCGCGGTACTTTATCGTAATCGGTACATTACCATGTTTAAGGTTGGCACGGATAGTAGCTTTGGCATCCAACTGACCGCTCTTGGTCTTCTTTTGCCTCAAAGCAACGCGGGTCCGTAAGGCTGCTGCCAGGCGTTGGACTTCTTTACGCAACTGTTCCATATCCTTATCCGACAAAGCGTTGAAGGGACGGTTAATGAGGTTGTCCAAGTTGTTATCAGGTGACTGTTGGCTCAGGTTATCGGCGATACGCTGACCGGTATATTGGTGGAGTTGATCTTCCATGGCCTGTTGATTGGCTCGCAACAACTGCTGCAATTGTTCAACGCGCTGTTTATCCATACCCATCTGGGCTAACAGCTCGGCTAGTTCTTGCATAGCATCACGCACTTCCTGAAAATGTAACGCCTTTCTCATGCGTTGCACCATCCATTCCCGATAGCGCAAATTATCCGCTTGGTTTAAACCAACAAATCTTGCCAGGCGGTCCAATTCCTGTTTGTAGAGAGGCTCACCACGCACGAGTTTTTCCAGCATCTGGCGTAACCTGTCCTTATATTGGCGCAGCGCTTGGGCTAGCATCTGTGCTTCCTCTTGGGTCAAGTCATCCGTCAGGTTCATTAAAGGCGGTGTCTCAGCACTGCCGAAGAAAAGTGAGAACAGCTCATTGAAGATAGAAAGGTGGTTGGCTTCTTTTACA
>CAZPWU010000066.1:5093-8536 GCA_964590325.1 uncultured Anaerolineaceae bacterium
GGAGTCTCATCATCCTCGGAACGATATCCCTGGGTAGGTCTCTGTAACCACCTTTTGGCTCGCTGAAGATCGCTTTCGTGCTTCAAAAGCACGCTGAGTGTCGTTTCGAGGGTCTGCGCATCCAGGTGTTTTGCATTTAGCGTCACAAGCGCTTTCGCCCAATCCAGTGTCTCGCTGATACTCGGGGACTTGCGTAAGTCCATCGACCGCAGGCTTTGAACTAATTCGACCGCCTGGTGTGCTAGCTTCGGGGACAATTCAGGTACTTTTAACCGTACGACCGCCATCTCTTGCTCAACAGAGGGATAATTGATAAACAGGTACAGACAGCGTCTTTTAAGTGCTTCGCTCAGTTCACGGGTATTATTACTGGTCAGGACCACAAATGGACGATGAACAGCTCCCAGCGTTCCTAATTCGGGCACACTGACCTGGAAATCGCTGAGCACCTCCAATAGAAAAGCCTCGAATTCGGCATCGGCGCGATCAATCTCGTCAATCAAAAGAACAGTAGGATTATCGCTCAGGATCGCTTTAAGGAGGGGGCGTTGTAACAAGAAACGCATTGAGAAGAATACATCCTCCTCATCTGCCAGTCGGTCTGCAGCCTCTGACAGGCTGGCAGTACTGCCAAGCGTTTCTTGAAGCTTATCCCGTAAAAGCTGGGTATACAACAGTTGTTATTCTCCATATTTAAAAAAACAAACGTTCCCGTGCCAGGACGGAACGCTAACAACCATTATACTTTACTACTTAAACGATTGTCTTGAAAGACCTGTACAATACCATTTAAAGAAGCTTAAGATTCTTCCTGTTCGACTTCTTTATGCTTACCCCAATCTGGTGCGGCGTGTAACAATTCGTCTCGTGATACACGGTTCACGCGCCGGCAGTGAGGACAATGAGCGTCGTAATGGTGCAGCTTTTCCGCTGTCATTTGGTCTAACGCTGCATGTACAGCTTCTTTATTTAATACAAAAGGCTTGTGACAGAACTGGCAGCGCATTTGCATATTATATATACTCCTGTTATTTAATATCGAGTTGGCTAAATATTAGATCAATGTCTCTACAAGGAGTACGTCAGGCAGTTTATAGTATACAACAACTATCCAATTTAGGATAGACTGTATAAAAATCGGGTTATAATATCGTCCATGGCTCACTTTTATACTCGTATGGGTGATGATGGATACACTGGCTTGTTGGGCGAAGGCCGTATCCCGAAGTATGCACTACGCCCCGAAGCAATCGGCACAATCGACGAGGCTTCCGCTGCCTTAGGTATCGTACGTGTAATGTGCCAGGCTGCTCAAACCGGTCCATTATTACTTTGTGTACAACGTGATCTATACAACTTAATGACCGAGCTGGCAGCTACACCAGAAAATATCGAACGCTTTCATAAGATCGATATCAATAGGGTAACCTGGCTTGAAGCTCAAACGGATGCCATTACTGAGCTGGTCAATCTACCCGGTGAGTTCATTGTACCGGGCGACTCCCCCGCTGGCGCGGCTATGGATCTGGCACGAACAATAGTCCGTCGCGCTGAACGGAGAGTGGCCCAGCTCCTCCACGCTGGTGAGATTGAGAACCCCGAACTTATACATTACCTGAACCGTCTCTCCTCTTTATGTTTTGTGGTAGAGTTGTTAGAAAATCAGGCTGTTGGTAAAACCTACCCTACCCTGGCTAAGGAAATGAAGCCAAATAACTACTGATTCCGCCTGTTTTCCTATCATCCCTGACCTTAAATATAATGACTGGTACCATCATTAATATAATTGCAGTCCTGGCCGGAAGCTCTCTGGGGCTGTTGTTCGGTGGGCGCTTGCCTGAACGTATCCGTAAGACCGTCGTTGCTGGCATCGGTCTGTTTACCACAGCAATCGGGCTGCAGATGTTCTTTAAGACCCAAAACCCGATCATCGTCCTGGGAAGTATACTGGTTGGAGGATTGCTGGGGGAGTGGTGGGGGATCGAAGCTGGGCTGCGCCGTCTCGGTGCTTTACTTGAAAACCGTTTCGCAAATCGCGAGGTACCTGGTCCTAATTACGATGGAACTCAGGGTGGATTGCTACCCATATCCTCAGGTTCGTCACAAAAAATCAGCGAGACCAACCGTTTCATTCGAGGTTTTCTATCGGCTTCACTGCTCTTCTGCGTGGGTCCGATGACGATCTTGGGATCAATCAAGGACGGACTAACAGGTGATTATAGTCTTTTAGCTATAAAATCGGTATTAGATGGCTTCGCGGCCCTGGCATTTGCTTCGACCCTGGGCGTCGGTGTCATGTTCTCGACCCTCATCATCCTGGCATACCAAGGAGGATTGACCTTGCTGGCCGCTCAGGTACAGGCATTAATGACAACTCCAATGGTTAATGAAATGACAGCTACCGGTGGGGTCATGCTGCTCGGGATTGGGGTGAATATTCTCTGGGAGGATAAGAATATCCGTGTGGGAAATTTTTTACCAGCACTGGTGATCGCCCCTCTAATTGTCGCTATTCTAAAAGCTTGGGGTATATAAGTAACATCATTCGAAAAACAAGGTACAGTGGGCAACAGGCGTTCACTGTACCTTGTTTTTCGGTATTCTAACCCCCAGCCGCAGTTAGTGCTGCATCAATCTCGCGCTTAAAATCATCCTGCCTCACGGGATCGCTGAAGGGGAGTGCACCTGGGATTAGTTTTCCATTAATTATAAAAGAGGGTGTTACACTTGCTCCGGCATTCTTCCCATCAACCTGGTCCTGGTTTACCCGATCTCTATACTTATGGCTGGAATAGCAAGAATTGAACTGGTTCATATTCAGACCCAGTGCATTCGCAAACGCCTGAAGGCGCTTGTCAGTAAAATCACCCACATTTTCACCGGTCTGGTTGGCGAAGAGCATATCATGATATTCCCAGAACTTGCCCTGGTCACCGGCGCAGTAGGCAGCTTCTGCCGCTGCGACAGACTCCTGACCAATATATTTACCAAAACTGCGATACACAAAATAAACTTTTCCAGAGGTGACGTAGTTATCAATAATTTGTTTCTCAGCCCCAGTTGCAAAATTAGCACAGAAGGGACACTGAAAATCCGAGTATTCAATAATTTGAACCGGGGCATCAGGATTTCCCACCGCATTTCCATTCACCTGAGGGTATGCGAAAGGTGTGATTGTCTTAAAGTCACCCACGGGGGTCAACGCTCTAATTATAGTAGGTAGTGCGAATAAAGCTACCACGACTAAGGCAGCTCCAGCAATGATCAATATCGTGACCATGCGCTGCTGACGTTGCCGTTTAAGACGTCGCTCTTTCAATTCTTTACGGGCTTCACTGCGTTTACTGGCTCTCATGACATAAAAATCTCCTGGTCTTCGATGTCGAGGAGCAATTTTCCCATGATAAATCAGCTTTGTCCAGGGGACGAACTTTAAATCTTAC
>CAZPWU010000067.1:0-8460 GCA_964590325.1 uncultured Anaerolineaceae bacterium
CAGGTGTCCATATGTCGAGGATGCCACCTCGGCGGGCGAATTGTCCAGGTGCCGTGACAGTATTGGCATGCTCATAGCCCAATCCCACCCAATGACGGGCCAGTTCATCGGGTTGTACAACTTGACCCATTTTGAGGTTTTTCACCGACTTCAGAAACTCACGCCGTGGCATTGTACGCGCCATGACCGCACGGACGGGTGCGATGATTATCGCTGGAATCTCAGGTACATGTGTTCCCGGTATATGATAAGCAGCCAGGATTGTCAGAACGGTCAAACGATCTCGTCGCGTCGCCTCTCCCCAGGAAGCATTTTCATAGAAGAGCGGGTTGGGCTCCGGGAACCACAGGAGTTGAATAGACGGTGCCCATAAGCTCAATTCATCTAGCAGCGTCAGGGATAAATCAGCCCGTTCAGTGAGAAGCAGAATAGGGCGCTGTAATCCAGCCTGTAGTGCCGCAAGGACAGGCAAGCGCGCAGAGCGTCGTAAACCCAACGGTGTTAGAGACTCACCCGCCTGGATTGCTTGGATCAGTTCATGGGTAGAATCACCAATTTTATTTAGCAGGAAATCCAATTGCATGCGAGTCCCCTACTCCCCGATCTCTTGGGCATTATATAAATTCATTGCTTTTTCTAATCCATCCTTGAAAAAAGTCAATACTGCATCCACACCACGCTCCAGAATCATCGATATCTGATCGGTTTCGTCTTTGGAAAAATCTTGCAAAACATAAGCTGCTGCGAGTATATTGCCAGGCGGTCGTCCAATGCCTATGCGCAGTCGCGGGAAATCCTCAGTCCCCAGTCGTTCGATGATGGATCCTACCCCTTTTTGACCGGCAGAACCGCCCCCAGGACGCAACCGTAAGATGCCGAGAGGTAGGTCCACATCGTCGTAGGCGACCAGCATACATCGTAATGGAATTTTATAAAATTTCAACAGAGCACCGACCGCCTGGCCAGAGTCGTTCATATAGGTTTGGGGTTTCGCCAGGAAAAGACGTTTTCCATCTTGATGTACATCAGTCAACAGCGCTCTGAATTGCACTCGTGAAAATGTCACCCCCAAGCGGGAAGCCAACCGGTCCACCAGCATAAACCCAACATTATGACGGTTGCCTTTATATTGTCGTCCCGGGTTGCCCAAGCCGATAATTATATTATTTTCACAGGGAGATAGCATCTCTGCAGGTAAGTTAAGCATGCCATCCTCTCGCTATAGATCAGATTGCGGTAACATAATCATCCAACTCATAGGTAAAGCCTTTCAGGCTAATTTAAATCCTACCTGTGCATAATCCGCCGAACTGTTAAATATAATCCAATAATAATAAATATGGCAAGGACTCCAATTACACCTTTTCCAAGACCCGAAGTGACATCCTGCAAAGAAAGCTGAGCTGGATTTGCGGGAAGTGGTGTGGTAGTCGGTCGGATCGGGGTTAGCGTCGGTGTGCTTTTAATAGCTCTGGGTGGGCTTTCTCCAGGGGAGGAAGACGTAAACTTAGCAGGGGTAGGAGTGACTACTGGTGTGCCTGTTTCGATGGGACTGTAATTACGTAAACGTAAGCCTTGTACAAGGACCTCAAGCTGGCTTCCATCAACACGATATACGACCAGGCGGAGGCCATAATTGCCATCGGTTAGCGTGGTGGTATCCCATTCGGCTAATAATCCATCGGTAACCGGATCGGTCCTTTGAGAGATCAGGAACCAGGTATGAGTTGGATCATTGGAATAACCAAAAGATAACTCAGCGGATTGAAAACCATCGACCTGAGTGCTGCCATTAACAGAAACTGTGCCCTGGAGAGGCTGACCTGGAATAGGAGAGGTTATTAACGGATGAGTCTGAGGCGTACCAGTCCCTTCAGCATATACCCCATGTGTATGTATTAACAAAAGCGATAATATTGAACAAAAAGTGAAAATGTATCGCATGGCAATTGTTTAGTTTAACACGGAGGATAAAGCGGGTCAACATCAGCTAACAATTTTTCCCTGATGACATATAATTATGGTAAACTCATGAGGGTTAAAGTGAGAATTAACTCACTTGATACGGAATGTGATTTTACAACCCATGAACTCTTCACGTACGGAACTGATGGTGGATCGATTAAAGGCAATGCAAGCTGCCTCGCCAGATATCGAAGCATCTGCAATTGTATCCGTTGATGGATTGATCATGGCATCGGCCCTACCCGTCGAGGTTGAGGAAGACCGGGTATCAGCCATGTCTGCTGCTATGCTCAGCCTGGGAGAACGCATCGCAATTGAGTTGGGTCGAGGTATTCTGGACCAGGTATATATCCGGGGCGATAACGGTTATGTCATCTTGACTTCCGTTGGTGAAGAAGCAGTATTGACTGCCCTGGCACGTGGACATGCCAAATTGGGTTTGGTTTTCCTGGAAATGCGCCGAGCGGCAGAGGAATTGGTCCAATGGATCTGATAATGACTTTTATATATTTTGTAACATGTGAGATTTACGGTGGGGAGGTAGCCGACCAACGGCCCTCCCCACTTCCTTTATTATAAGAAACCAATTTAAAACCGCGGAGATCAGGATATTCTGTAGCGTTTTATGCTGCCAAGTACTCCACCCTACTTTATTTTTCGGTTAGATATTTATTATTGTCTGGAGGAATAATATGGCGACCAAATATATATTCTTCACTGGAGGAGTAGTCAGCTCGGTGGGCAAAGGGGTCACTGCTGCCGCCTTAGGTCGTCTGTTAAAAGAGCGTGGTTTTGCAGTAGCCGTGCAAAAGTTAGATCCATATATTAACGTCGATCCTGGAACAATGAGCCCATATCAACATGGAGAGGTGTTCGTACTTGATGACGGAGCCGAAACTGACCTGGATCTGGGACACTACGAACGCTTTATCGACATCAGTCTGAACCGGGTATGCAATATAACCACCGGGCAGGTCTACGCGGAAGTGATCGCCAAAGAGCGCCGTGGCGATTTCCTGGGTGGAACAATCCAGGTGATCCCACATATTACCAACGAGATCAAACGCCGTATCGGACTGGTGTCCAAGGCGACAGGAGCGGAGATCGTCCTTGTCGAAGTCGGTGGTACAGTGGGCGATATCGAATCCCTACCGTTCCTGGAAGCGCTACGCCAGATGCGTACCGATGTCGGTCGTGAAAATACTCTATATATTCATGTCACCTGGTTGCCACATATTGGTGCAACCAACGAATTAAAGACGAAACCCACACAACATTCTGTGCGCGAACTGCGCTCGATCGGTATCTCACCCGATATAATCGTGGCACGGTCTGATTACCCTGTTACCGAAGATTTGTGCGATAAGATCTCTTTGTTTTGCGATGTTGAAAAGCAGGCTGTGGTACCTATGATTACAACACCTGTTGTATATGAAGTTCCACTACTATTAGAACGAGAGGATATCGCTGATTATGTATTGAGAAGGATGGGATTAGAGGCACGTCAGCGACCAGATTGGTCCGAATGGGAACATTTGGTAGCAGAAGAGAGACGTACCAAGCCGACAGTAAAAGTGGCACTGGTGGGCAAGTATGTTGAATTACACGATGCTTATATGAGCGTACGCGAGGCCCTAAAAGCAGCCGGATTGGCTCTTGGTCTCGAAGTAGATATTGGTTGGGTACATTCAGCAGAGCTCGAAAAAGGAAAAGGGTGGGACATTGTGCGTAACTCAGATGGGATATTAGTCCCTGGTGGATTTGGCAGCCGCGGTATTGAAGGTAAAATCCAGGCAGCACACTATGCACGTGAAAATAAAGTACCCTACCTGGGGTTGTGTTTAGGATTTCAATTAATGGTGGTGGAATTTGCCAGGCAAGTATTGGGTAACGAAGAAGCTAACTCTACCGAGTTTGATCGCTCTACTCCACACCCGGTGATTGACTTAATGCCCGACCAGCGCGGTATCACCGATATGGGAGGCACTATGAGATTGGGTCTATATCCCTGCCATCTACAACCCAATACGATGGCGGCAAATGCCTATCAAAAGCCTCTGGTCCAAGAGCGACACCGCCATCGCTTTGAATTAAATAACGCTTACCGGGATATATTGCAAAAGAACGGGATGTGTTTCTCCGGTATCTCTCCGGATGGTCGTTTGGTCGAAATTGGAGAGATGGTTGATCACCCCTTTATGTTAGGGACACAATTTCACCCCGAATTCCTTTCCCGCCCCAATCGCCCACATCCTCTATTCGTGGCATTTATTAAAGCGGTGCGCGACCGGGCCTATGCGAAAAACGAACTATTATTAGAGAGAGTAAACACCGCGTAATTTAGGAGGTAACATCTTTGCCGTGGAGCCCAGCTTTGAGGTGTGAGCGGATGAAGTGCGCCCACACCTCAAAGCTGTAATTCCACGAGAAATTCCAAAGACCCTTTGAGAAAGGATTGGATTATCTATTTATATGCGGTAAAATTATGCGGTTTTATAATGACCCCCTATATGAAGTGATCTTAATCATTCTAAGCGAGGTACTCAGATGGATACAACAATTGAAGAAATCATCGCCCGTGAAATTCTAGATTCGCGCGGCAACCCCACCGTAGAAGTAGAAGTGACACTGATGGATGGCAGTTGGGGAAGAGCAGCTGTCCCCTCGGGAGCCTCGACGGGTGTTCATGAGGCACTCGAACTGCGCGATGGCGATAAATCCCGTTATGGCGGCAAGGGAGTACTCAAAGCGGTTGACAACGTGAACAATGAAATCGCCGATGAGCTCCTGGGGTGGGACGCGGTCGATCAACGCGCCGTAGATATGACCCTGTTGGAGATCGACGGTACACCCAATAAGTCTAAACTCGGTGCAAATGCGATCCTTGGCACCAGCCTGGCGGTAGCAAAAGCCGTTGCTAACGCTCTTGGTTTGCCGTTATACCGTTATATTGGCGGTGTTTATGCGCATGTTCTCCCGGTACCGATGATGAACATTTTAAACGGAGGTGCCCATACGGGCTGGCAGTCCACCGATGCTCAAGAATTCATGATCATGCCCCTGGGCGCACCGACATTTGCTGAAGGGTTACGCTGGGGAGCGGAAATTTATCAGGCTCTCAAGGCAGTGCTTAAGTCTCGTGGATATACTGCCCTGGTCGGTGACGAAGGTGGTTATGCCCCAGCCTTGAAGGCCAACTCGGAAGCTGTAGAGGTCATCCTGGAAGCAATCACAAAAGCCGGTTACAACGCTGGCGATCAGATCGCTATTGCTCTTGATCCGGCAGCATCAGAATTATTCGAAGAGGATACTAGGCTATATAACCTCCGCAAGGAAGGGCGCAAGTTAAATAACGAAGAGATGGTTGCCTTCTGGAAGTCTTGGGTGGACCAGTATCCAATTGTATCAATTGAAGATGGCCTTGCCCAGGATGACTGGGATGGCTGGAAGATGATTACCAGAGAATTAGGCAGCCGTATTCAAATTGTCGGTGATGACTTGCTGGTGACCAATCCAGAAAGGGTTCGGCGCGCTATCAATGAAAAAGCCGCCAATGCCTTGCTGGTCAAGCTCAACCAGATCGGTACCTTGACCGAGACCATCGAGGCTGTTGAAACTTGCCACCGTGCGGGTTGGCGAGCGGTGACCTCCCATCGCTCTGGTGAAACCGAAGACACGACCATCGCCGATCTGGCGGTTGCACTCAATATGGGTCAGATAAAGACCGGTGCACCAGCTCGTTCGGATCGGGTTGCCAAGTATAACCAGTTGCTGCGCATTGAAGCCGAATTAGGAGACACGGCACAATATGCAGGATGGAATGCTCTGAAGCGCTAATTAACAGGAAATAATCGTGCGACGCACTCATATAGTGCGTCGCACATCGTTTATATAAAAAGTATTACATTTTTTATTCAGTCACTTGCTGTTGTTCACCCGCCTCAACGGGGATCGGCCTCATAGCCTCGTCCAGGGTCAGGTTCTCTCGACGCATTCCAGGAGCAGGTGTCCCACAGTAAGGGCAGAGATTCCAGGCTAATTCCATCAGCTTACCGCATTGATGACATGGTTTTTTTAGTTTTGTGTGGCAGTTCGGGCAAATCGTCCAGAGCTCCTTGACCCGCCGTCCACATCCAGGGCAAAGAGGGCTATCCTCAATAGCCTGCAGCAATGCCTCCTCTTCAAGGGTATTCTGGTATTCTTCTTCCAGGGTATGCGGCGGACGCAAGATGAGGTAGACGACAATACCTGGTAGAAAGAGGATGGCAACAACCAGTACTGCCAGGATCCGGAGCAAAATGTCACGCGCTCGAGCGCGGATATCTCGATATGTCCAGATGATCAGGCTCAGCCAGAGAGCAGCAAGGAAAGCACCACCCCAGGCTGTAAAAATTAATAATAAACTACTCATTAGAGATGGATCCAGGGCCATGTTATACTCCAGTTATCTAGATTATAGCACTCCGCCAATTGAGCGACTACTTGTTTTGGTGACCAATGAATGAACATACCCCAACCTACCGCATCACCGACCTGGCTGAGTCTGAAAGGCCTCGTGAGAGGCTGGCTCGATTAGGCCCTCAATCTCTAAGCAATGCTGAGCTGCTGGCTATCCTGCTCCGAACTGGAGTAGCTGGAGAGAACGCCGTTCAGGTTGGACAACGGTTATTGCACGCCTTCGGTAATCTCTCCGGTATACATCGAGCCACCTTCGAAGAGGTGTGTAACCAGTATGGGGTAGGACCAGCTAAGGCTTCTCAAATTAAAGCTGCTATCGAACTTGGTAACCGTCTGAGACTAGAAACGCCAGAAGAAAGACCAACCATCCGCAGCCCGGCTGATGCGGCTGCTCTTTTACAATATGAGATGAGTGCACTGGAGCAGGAGGAACTGCGCGTGATCTTGCTCGATACCCGCAACCGTGTGATGGACATAGTGCCAGTCTACCGTGGTTCTGTTAATTCTTCTCAGGTCAGGGTTGGAGAGTTATTCAAAGCTGCTATCCGTCGCAGCGCAACAGCGATCATAGTAGTCCATAACCATCCCAGTGACGATCCCACACCCAGTCCAGATGATGTAGCTGTAACGCGTGCAATAGTCCAGGCAGGTAAACTACTCGATCTGGAGGTCCTGGACCATCTGATCATCAGCCGCGGACATGGACGTTGGACTTCTATGAAAGAACGCGGCCTCGGTTTCCCTTAATAAGCAGCTCGGATCCTGAAATCTGTAAATTCCCCTGTCGGGTCTTGCCATTCTGTCTTAACCCTTGTCACATACGCAGCTCGTGGACCACGCTGAAGTGCAGCTAATAGGTTCTCTAAAGGCTGGCGTTCACCTTCAGCCATGACCTCGACGGATTCATCCCAGCAGTTGCGTACCCATCCAGTCACACCCAAACTATCAGCGACATCAATGACAAAATAACGGTATCCAACGCCTTGGACCCGGCCTTCAATGATTGCATGTAAACGAGCCAACCCCGTGTCCATCAGCTATACCCCCTAATTCTACACTCCTTTTGTACTGATCCCTCTTTTACCCGGATCTCTTCTTTTCTGTCGTATACCCACCAGGGTCAAGATGATAGGAACAACCAGGACACTGGCCAGTAGAATTAACCAAGGGATCAGCTTTACCAAGGCATCCAGGGTGTTATTTTCACTGAAAGCTTCTTGCTTCCATTGTTTTTCTAATTGTGAGAGGCTGCTGCCCAACGCTGCCTCAGTACCACGCTCACAGTCCAGTCCATTAGCATAATTATTAACCAAAGCTTGCAAACCCGATGTGCCTGAACGCCCATGTAAATAGCGCGTGAATAGGGCTGACTCGGCATACGCCAGAAATGCATTTGACGCATCTGATGGGAAACTCTGGCATAATGATGCCATAGGTATCCAGGTGCCTTTTTCGATCGCGGCGATTACAATACGTTGGTAGTCAGGGTTCGGATTTAATTCTACAGCCGAAGCCAATCCTTCTTTTAACCAAACCGGTAAATTTTGATATCCCTGCCCAACAGATCGATACATTATGATATGCATCAATTCATGGGGGACCTGGCGCTCGGTTTCCATCAACTGGTCAGGACCTGAGGGGAGTGATACCATCATGACACCTAATTCTGAATCAGCATGTCCTGCAATCCAATTCACCCCTCCCAGGCGTGAAGCTGATTGCATCTCAAAAGCGTTTGCATAAACATAGATATCGATTTCACCGAGTGTAGTAGATGATATAAGGGATTGTATACGTTGCAAGCCCCTTTGAGCGGAATCCAATATTGATCGGCCAAAAGAAATGTTACCCTCATACCAATGCACGCGGAGAGAGTTTTCTTGCAATACTTGCCAGTTAAAGCGATTATCTTCGTAAAAAAATGAATAAACAGGGCTCGTAAAAGCTACACCGGTCTGAGGGGTTACCGTGAACCAATAATCGATCTTAGAAAAAGCAAGTAACGGCTGATGGGTTAGATCGTAAACATAAACTGCT